>NZ_AQPH01000031.1 GCF_000442515.1 Magnetospirillum fulvum MGU-K5
CGGTCCCAGGACTGTTACAGATGAACACTCCCCACCACCCAGAAACCATGGGTTGGTGTCAGCTAGCCCTACCGCAGCAAGAGCCAGCATATCCCACACACCAAAGAACAGGAGATCGTTTCCTTTTTTCGGACAAAGATGATTTGGGAAGCGGCGCGCGAGCCAGCGCTTGAGCCAGCGCGCGGTACCATAGTTCAGGTGGCAGGGAAGTTTGTCGTTGCGGAGGTGGATATCGCTTTCCAAGGACGAGGCAGCATAGCTGAATACGATAGAGGGGATGCCAACCTCTCTGGCTGCTCGCAGGAAGCACATGTCAGGGCGCGGCGTACGGTCGTCGGCGACAAACAGGCAGGCTGGCTTCAGATCAGCCATCAGGCGTCTAGCCAAACGCAGATCACGCCAGAGCCCGTGCCAGAGCACTGGGAGGCGGAGAGCTTCGTGTCGAATTATTCTCGATTTCAGAAGATGGCGAAACGTGGTGGCTGCGGCAGAAACATGTGTTTTGGCAGGCAGCACGATTCCGCTCTTCTTTTCGGAGGCAAACTGACCCGAAAAGTCAATAATATTAAGTTTTAGATGTTTATTAATTTGAAGGTGAGAGGCGATTTCGCTATTTTGTACAACGATTGATACTGGCCACCCAGTTGCTGTGAAGTAAATTGCCAGGGCTTCTACTTCGGCCTTTGTGACCTGGCGATTGTAAAGAATCATGACTGGATTCTTGTCTTTTTGTTGATTTGCTACTCCGTTATGCATTTTGCAGTCTCAAATTTTTCTTGTTAGTGTTGCGTTGCCGCCAGGGCGTCGGCCATGCCCGTTGCGGCGCGGTCGAGGTCGAGACCTCCCGTAGCCTCCACGTCCGGCTCCAGAACACCTGGAATGCAGGATTCTGCCACCATGCTCAGATAACACCGGATTTGCTTGGGGGAGGGAGCGGCGCCTCCCGAAGCGATGGTGGCCAGGGCCATTTCTATATCCTGTGCGCTTTTAATTTCGAAGACGCCAGGGCACGTTCGATACCAAGCGGCTCCGAACACCAATGCCGGGATGCCGAGGCACAGTCCCTGCCAGCCCATTGATCCGGTGCCGGTAGCGATTGCTTTCGCTCCGGCGATCAGGGGGGCGCTATCTACCGCCATTGGGAGCAGGCGCACATTGGCGTGGGCAGCGATCCGACGATAGAAGGCGGCGTTGCGACACATTTCTCCACGGGAAAACGGCTGAAGCTGCCAGGGATGCTCCTTGACGTAAAGTTTCCAACCGGGAGGCAACAAGCGGGACAGGAGGTCGATGACCAGCAATTGGTCGCCATATAGTCCCGACATCGGCAGGGTAGCGCGTTCGGGTTGGTAGTGGAGCGCCAGCAGTACGTACGGTTCGTTGTCGAGGGGTAGGCTTGTCAGTCGGGCGAGCACGCGCGCCAAATGGCGCTTGCGGAAGATGGCGGCAAAGCGTGCCGCCTCGGTTTCCAGCCAGGACGCCCGCTCAC
This sequence comes from Magnetospirillum fulvum MGU-K5, assembly GCF_000442515.1. GTDB lineage: Bacteria > Pseudomonadota > Alphaproteobacteria > Rhodospirillales > Magnetospirillaceae > Phaeospirillum > Phaeospirillum fulvum_B. The sequence goes on from NZ_AQPH01000031.1 coordinate 1,490, forward strand.
CGGTACGTGGAGAGCGGAGGTAGCTGTTGGCGGGGCCGGCGAAGCCGTATCGCTTAAAGAGATAGGCGGCGCGGCTGCACTCGAAAACCAGGGCGCGAAAAAGGGAGGCGTTCCCGCTGTTCAGTTTGTAGCGGGCGGCCTTCTTCTGGAAGTTGGGGGGGATAGCAGATTTGCCCCCGGCCATGGAAACGGAGAGCCATTTATCATAGACAGCAGGAAGAGGGGCGTCGCTATAGCCGCGGAGTGGAGGGCCTTCGATGCTCTGTTGCAGGAAGACCCAACCCGGCAAGCCATGACGCTCGAACATCGGGGTGGGAATGCCACGCATCTGGCACAGCGCATAAAGCACGTAATCGAAAATGACATGAGGAGCATTGGAAAATACCACCACGTCAGGATGGTAATGATCGAGAGCCCCCGCCCAGGTCCGGACCAGATCCAGAAAATGGGCGTAGCGATCCGCGTGAGTGAACGTCGCCGCAAGGTCAAGACGATCCATCATCCGGATGGCTGTCCCCTCGACCGGAGATAATCGGGAAAGCAGAAGGGCATCGACGATGGCCTTTGGCCAAGCGGTCTCCCCTAGATCGAGTGCGGCATCAGTGTTGGCAACGAAATGCGTTTCGCGGAACCGGGCGAGCACCACGTCCCTGTCGGCGGCAGCTCCTGTCCACAGAGAAATATCCCAGCCATGAGTTCGCGTCAGGTGGTCGGCGATGGTCGACCAGATGGCCCCCGAGCACTCGATGAGAAAGGCACGGGTCATTCCAATATCTCGTACATAGCGTCAACAATTCTCTTGCAGCTACGCTCGGGAGTTCGGGGGGTCCATGGCGGAATCGAGGTTAAAGCCTCAGCGACATCGCTGTAACCCTTTGTACAAATGATGGAAGTCCCTTTTGCCCAATCGGTCATGTTATGAAGCCAAGTTAGGTCGATTGTTGGAATCCCCGTCCGATCTGCTATAAATTCCGTCGATGATCCCGTGGCGATCAAGACATCCAAGGTGGGCATGAGAGTTGTTATTGGCTCTCTGCGAATATTTTTCGTTATATTTCCAGAAAATAGACTAAAAATGTAATCATCGCTTAGTCGTGGATGTGGGCTTATTATAAAATTAAAACCAAACATTGTTGTTAGTTTTTCAAGTTCGTAAATTATATTCAGGACGTCGTTGTTGTTGTGAATTCCAAGCTGATCAAAAGGGGGGAGGGAAAATAGGGCAATACGTGGATGGCTATCACAAAGCAGCAAACGAAGAGATCTCGCATCCTCTTCTGAAAGGATGATTTCATCATCTCTCGGATGACCGGTTACATAAATACGATCAACAGGGACTCCCATATCATGGCACCGTTTGGCATCGTCCTCTGTTACAACAAACCTCCAGGGGAGGGGGGAGAGAGATTTTCTCCAATACAAATCAATCGCCATAACACCTAAGTATTTTGCAAATAAAATTCGATGTGGCCAGTTAGTGTAAAACAATCTTCCATCGATTTGGATGGTCATATTTTTTAGAAAAGGATAAAGGATGCGGTTTAGTGATATACCGGTAATCGCCCATCCGGGCGTATTTGGCGCAATATTGCGCAAATCATCGGCATTAAAAGCGGTAACATGCATCGCAACGACAGGAACATTTCGACGCCAAGCTATCTTTGCAGCGGCTGTTTTTAGCCCCGAATCAAGCGTATTGGCAATAATAACAATATCTGGATTTTGCGATGCAAGAAGTGCCTCGATATACCGTTTCTCCACCCGGTACCGATGCCAAGCTGCAAACCGTCCATACGGGATGGAGGGGATTGAGATGATTGGCCCTACGGCTGAATCGGGGGCGCTCCATCCCCATTGTTGACTCAACTCCTGCCCTTCGTCTGCGCACTTTGCCGCTAGCAAAATAGAGACGGTCCCATTTCGAGAATATATGTAATTTATGACGGGGCGAAGCTCTAAAAGATCAATTAAATTTCCAATAAAAATTGTAATTTTCATAGAAAAACCTATAAAATAGCATTTCTTGTTGGTTGGCGTGTATGGGAGATAAAACAAAAACGTACGTTGATTTGGTGAAAAATTAAATTATTAGTGACCATCCATATATTTTCTGCAATTGACGTAGTCACCTTTTTTTATTATTTCACCATTATCAAGGATAATGACTTGGTCGCAGTTGTTGAGGAAGTCGAGGCGATGGGAGACTGCGACTAAGGTTACTGACCCCTTTAGAGATGATATCTCTTTTTGTAGTTCACGCTCTGTGCGCACATCTAGTGCACTCGTAACTTCATCAAGGATAAGAAGTTCCGGCTGACCGTAAAGAGCTCGCGCAATTCCGATTCTCTGTCGTTGGCCACCGGACAGTAGGTTTCCGGATTCGCCGACGAAGCTGTCTACCCCTTCGGGTAGGGATTTAATGAATGTTTCAAGTCGCGCAAGCCGAATAACTTTTTCAAGGGTAGAATTATTCAACTCCCGCCCAAAAACGATATTGTCTCTAACCGAGCCCTCGAGCAGATATGTCGATTGAGGGACGTATCCAATTTTTGGTAGCCACCCGGCCGCATTGGAAGGGGTGAGGGGGGTCTCGTCGATAAAAACGCTGCCTCGCTGGGGGAAGATGAGTCCGGCAATAAGTTCCAGGAACGTCGTTTTTCCAGCTCCGCTTGCTCCAACAATTCCGATGGAGGTGTTGCGTTGAATCGAAAAATCAACGCCGGTTAAAGCTGCTTTGGCGGATGAGGGGTAGCAATATACTGCGTCCCTAAGAGTGATTTTGTTTTCAAATTTTAAGGACCTATTGTCTTTTGTGACGGGGAGAGGCTTCGGGGGGCTGCTAATGTCAGGTAGAAGCTCTTCAAGAGCGGATCGATTGCCGACGACAGAGGCCCACGATACAGAGAGGCGGTTGGCCGAGGGGAGGAGACGAGCTAAAACAACGCCAAGAACAAGTAAAGTTTCTGAGAATCTGCTGAGGGATACATCCATTAATAGTAGTGAAAGTATGATGCCCAACATAATCCATGCTGCTGCGGTTTCCGTTAAAATGCTTGGCACCTCGGAAAGAAGACGGTTAGATAAGGCAAGTTCTTCGCGATCCCGTAGGTTGTGATGGTGCTGTTCGATCGTTCTTTCGCGAAGCCCATAGATGCATAGTTCTCTGTAGCCATTCAGAGCTTCAAGAACGAGGCGGGCGTAGCGAACATAAATTACAGTTTCTCGGTAACCATTTCGTCGCAATGCATTTCTAGTAAAAATATGTATTGCCCCAAAAAACGGCCGAAAAAAATTATAAATATTGAAATTGTTAGGGATGGGTTCTTAAAGATGAGAACTGCAACCATTGATGTTGATATGAGCCCTTCTGATATAATTATTAAGATGTTGTTGTATATGCCGAGGCATACACGGTCGCATGTCTTTGATAGGGCGCTAAAAACCTTTGGTCCATTGCGACGAGATTTGTTTTCGTATGGTCCGGATACAACGCTTGAAAAATACCTCTGCATTATCAACCGCTGTAAATTAAAAACGGAAAGAAGCCTCAGTTTTGAATAGTATAATTTTATAGAAAGTCGAACGCCAAAAGCCATGAACAGAATTATTGTCAACGCCACATGAGGGTTGCTTGCGTGCACGCCTATCTGTTCAAGATAATATGCGGATTTCGCGACGATTAATGAGTTTCTTCCACTATCTGTCATTGACCCAATGAATACTAAAATGAGGCCGATGCTTATTGTTTCGCTGATCGACGAAACAATTGTCATAAAAACAAACCAGGAAAGTGAAATTTTCTGGTCGCGCGGGATTATTCTTAACAGGCTTAGTATTATATTCTTCACGCGGACGTCTCGTCTTCAAAGAAACTCTTTAGAATGTTCAGCCCGAGCGCACCGCTTTTTTCGGGATGGAACTGGGTGCCGGTGATATTGCCGCGCACGACCGCAGCGGCGATGCGCTGGCCACCGTGGAAGGTATCGGCGAGGCGATGTGTCGGATCGTCTGGCCAAGCTGTGAACGAATGGACGAGTAAAAAGCACCGCCCGGTTGAATCTCGGCGAGAATCGTGTCGGTCCAGCCCAGGCTGCGATGGTCGGGAATCGACAAAGGTGACCAACCGATATGCGGCACCTTCTGAGGGGCTCCGTCCGTGGTTTTGGCGGGAATGGCTCTGACCCGTCCGGGGATCAGGCCGAGGCCGCGATGCTCGCCGAATTCCTCGCCGACGTCGAACAGCACCTGCATACCGACACAGATGCCGAGCATCGGCCGACCGGAGGCGGCGAAGTCGCGGATCGCCATTTCCAGACCGGGGCGGGCGCGGAGCGCCTGGATGCAGTCGCCAAAGGCGCCAACACCCGGCAGGATCAATCGCTCGGCGTGGGCGATCTCAGCCGGGTTAGACGATAGATTGGGTCGACCACCGGCCTGGGTGACGGCGCGCGCCACGCTGAGAACATTGCCGACGCCGTAATCGACAATGGTGATATCTGCCTGGGTCATTCCACGATCCTCACGTCGATGCCCGCGTTTGCCGTCGCTTTGCGGATAGACGCAAGATCGGAGCGGCCATAATGCAGGATATCGGCCATCGCCACGGCATCGGCGCAGCCGTTGTTGACGACATCGATCAGATGTTCGGCCGACCCCATTCCGCCCGACGCGATGACCGGGACCGGAACGGCGGTCGAGACAGCCTTCACCAAATCGATGTCGAACCCGGCCCGCGTGCCTTCCTGGTCGACCGAGGTGAGAAGAATCTCACCGCAGCCGAGTTCTACCCCGCGTTTGGCCCATTCCACCACGTCGCGGCCGGTGTGTTCGCGGCCATTGTCGGTGAAAGCCTCCCACCCAGCCGCATGGGCGTGGCGTTTCGCTTCGATCGACAACACCATCGCTTGGGAGCCGAAACTCCGCGCCATCTCCGAGACCAGTTCCGGGCGATGGATTGCCGCGGTATTGATCGCCACCTTGTCGGCTCCGGCGCGGAATGCAGCCCGCGCATCCTCGGTGCTGCGGATGCCGCCACCCACGGTGATCGGTACAAACACATCCCGAGTGGTGCGTTCGACGATGTCGAGCAGGCTGTTCCGTTGATAGAGGCTGGCGACGATATCCATGTACAGGATTTCGTCGGCACCCTGTTCGTAATAGCGGCGCGCGAACTCGTTCGGATCGCCGATTTTACGCAGCCCTTCGAGATGAATTCCCTTGATCAGGTTGGGGGCCTTGACGTCGAGGCGGGCGATCAGGCGGATACGACTCATGGCTTGGTGGCGACCTCATCGAAGACTGTCCGACGCAGCTTCCATTCGCCGTTCTCGTGTTTCCAGAGATGCGGCGAGCGGAACGTGTCGGCCAAAGCGTCGAAATAGGCCCGGTCCATCACCGGCTGTTCGAACATTTTGGAGGCTGCCGGGAACTCGCGCTCGGGGATCGACAGATAGCGGAAAATCTCGTCGGCGAACCGCTCGGGGAACTCCCCGTCATAGCGTTTGACCAGAGCCACGCCTTCCTCGCGGGTGATGTCGTTCGAGCGAATTTCCTGAGCGGCGTCGTAGGTCGCCCGGCCAATGCCGAACTTGATGTGTGTCGTGTAATAGTGGAAATCGTCGATGCGATCATCGATCGAGTTGTATTTGGAATAGGTTCCGGGCGTGCGTTCGGGGGATGCCTGGAAGCCGCCATGTTCCACTGAGTAGTAGTAGCAACTCTGCGGATGCCACTTCAGGTAATAGCCAAGATAGTGGACGTCGGTCCCAACCTCTTCGAGCTTGGCCGGATCGGCCGGCAAATAGGGCTCGATATCGCAGGTGCGGAAGCCGTAATGGGCCTTGAGCTCGGCCAGAGACGTGCCGCCGAGGAAAATCTCGTCTTCATTGGTGGAGGCGAAATAATCCCAGCTACGCTGTGCCGCGCTGGTATCCCCGCGCGGATTCCCGTATTCGGCCTCGTTCTCACCGTAGAACACCAGCGGAATCCGGTGAAGAATCGACATCTTGGGGGCTAGTTGCTTTTGCCCCAGGATGAAGGGTTGGAAGGGGTGGAACAGGTTTTCGACAGCGAGGCGAGTGAGCAGTCGATGGGCTCTCCCGTTCGGGGTGTGCAAAAAATTGTCGAACCCGGCGTGAATCCAAGCCTGGAAGTTTTTCCAGCCCCATTCGGTATAGACATGGGGAGCCCAGGTCACCGTCAGCGGGTTCATTCCGTATTTATATTTCAGGACATGCGCGGCATAGAAGCTATCCTTCCCGCCCGAGCCCGGCACGACGCAATCATACGATCCGGTGCGGCTGCGGTAGCGGTCGCACAGTGCGATCAGCTTGCGTTCGCGTTCTTCCCAGTCGATCGAAGTGTACTTTTCCTCGGCAACACGGCATGCATCGCAGACGCCATCCTCGTCGAAATGAATCGTCGCCTTTTTCGAATCGTGGGTGTGCTTGAATTCGACGGCGGAGTTTGGACGCTGGTTCGAGATCACGCAGCGCTTGCAAAAGCCGATTTCCGAGGGGAGGCCGTAGAATGCTTTGGGGTGGTTGTTGCCCGCAGCGAAGGGCGCGAGATCAATCGGGGGGCGGACAAGGTATTTTTGCATCTGGGATACCTATGGTTAGAATCTAATAGATGAATCGCGCAAAGGACTGTCATCAGCGAGGAGAGTGTTGGCCGCGAGTAACCGAGCGAGATGGAGATCCCAGGGCGTATCTATATCGATAGACTGCTCCGGCGGCATCACGTAAGCCAGCGTATCCGGGCCATAAAATGTGCCTCCCCCGTCAAGTCGTGTGCGCGTTATCATAAAAATAGCCCCGTTGGGACGGTAGGCTGGCTGTAGGTCCTGGCGTCTGGTCGGCATTTTCCCCGAGAGGAAAGGGTGTAACCGTCTTGCTTCGTCTTGGACGAAAGCCCAGGCGGGATGGGTTTCGCATTCGACAACGGATACCGCCGCGCTGGCTTCGGTTTGGAGCCGAAGCTCGTGGCAGGAGCAGATATCGGCTCCGGTCCTGAATGGCGAGGTCGGTTGCAACAAAGTGATCGTGTCGGCCTCCCATCCCTGGGAGGCAAGGGTTGCGACCATATGCGTGACCACTGCCAAGCTCGGGGTATCGTCGTGGGCGAGCTCGGAGGGACGCAGAAATGGCACCTCGGCTCCCGCGTCCTGGGCCACAGCCGCGATTTCGGCATCGTCGGTACTGACAGTCACCCGATCAAGGCAGCCGCTCTCCAAGGCCGCAGCGATTGTCCAGACCAGAAGAGGGCGTCCACCAAGCGGAGCCAGATTTTTGCGGGGGATTCCTTTGGACCCACCTCGAGCTGGAATGACGGCGAGACGCTTCACGTCTTGGCCCCCACGGATTGAGGGAACAGTGATACGTAATCCTCGCGCGCCCGTTCCAGATCCGTCATCTGGCCAATGTCCAGCCAGTATTCGTGCACCGGAAAGACCGAAACCGGTTCGCCCTGGTCGAGGAGTGACTGCAACAGGTCGGTCATGTCGAACATACGACCGGAGGGGATATGGTCCAGAGCCTCGGGGGCAAGGACATAAATCCCGGCATTGACGAACTGGTGATGGACCGGCTTCTCGGTGATGCCAAGTAGTCGGTGGGCCTCGGTTTCGACCACGCCGAAGGGAATCTGGAACGAATAATCGCGCACGCAGACGGTGGCCATGCCGCCATGCGCGGTGTGGAAATCGAGCAGGCTGCGTAAATCGACCGCAGTCAACAGATCGCCGTTGGTGACGATCACCGGTTTGCTCGGCCGTTCCGGCAGCAGCGACAGCGAGCCAGCGGTTCCCTTGCGTTCCGTCTCGTGCAGATAATCGATCTGCACATCGAAGCGGGAGCCGTCGCCGAAATGGCCTCTGACCATCTCAGCTTTGTAATTGACCGACAGGAAGAAGCGAGAAAACCCCTGGCTTGCGAAATTCACCAGAATGTGTTCGAGCAAGGGTCGACCGCCCACCGGAATCATCGGTTTGGGCACGGTTTCGGTGAGCGGACGCAATCGGGTTCCCAGTCCACCGGCCATCAGCACGACCCAATTGTCCTGATGCTCGACTTGCATCAGGCGTTCCAGCACCGCGAGATCGGTGACATGCCCCTCGGCATCGACGATTGGCATCTGGCGGATTTGGAGTTCGTTCATCCGCCGCAACAAGGTGGTCCGATCGGTATTCGGGGCCACGGTGCGTGGCGACCGGTTCATCACTTCGTCCAGTCGCGTGTCCAACTGTGCTCCGCGCAGCAGGCCACGGCGCACATCACCATCGGTCACCGTGCCGATGAGTTTGCCATCCGCAGTGGTGACAAGGACGATCTGGAACCCTGAAGCTTCGAAATTGCGGATTGCATCGCGGACCGTCGCGTCGGGCGGCAGCAAGGCGCGACGGACGGGATGGCCATCGGGCCGACAATTGTCTTGAGTTTCGGGCACGGTCATGATGTCGCTGTTAATTCTGGCTCATGGGCAGGTCATAGAAGGCTTTTTCCATCAGGAAATCCTGTGGAAAGTCCGTCAGGACCGAGACGATTTTCGCTCCCGCTCCCCCTTCGCCATACGGATTGACCACGGCCTTCAATCCTTCTTGGAATTCAGGAGAATACAGGCGCTCCAGGGCGCCAGCGATGGCATTCCGGTTCGGAGTACACGAGATAACGCTCGTCGCGCAGAGTCGCCCACGTTGGCGGTCGCCAATGTTGATCGTCCCGATCCCAAAGCTTGGGGCCTCCAAAAGGCCGCTGGAGGAATTGCCGACCACGGCATCCACTTGGGCAAGGCATGACAAATAGCGCAATAGCCCGAGAGACGTGAACGCCTTTCTGGTGCCGGGGCGTTCGGCGACGAAACGCTCGACGAGGCTGATCAAGTCGCGGCCACCAGCATCAGCGTTTGGCATGGTGAAGATCAGCGAGGTTTCGTCAAGGTCATCTAGTGCCGCCAGAACCTCGTTCATTTCGTCAACGGGAGACGAAAAGGTCAGTGTCGCCGGATGGTACGTGACCAGCAAGGTCCGTCGGCCAAACCGAAATCCCAGTGACTCTTCCAGGGCGGGACGGTCCAGCAATGTCTGCTTCTTGATAGCATCGACGCCAAGCCCACCAACCAGAAAGACCCGGTCGGGCTGCTCTCCCAATTGTATCACACGCTTCCGGTATTCTTCGGTCGCCACGAAGTGCAGATGCGCCATTTTGGTTATGGCATGACGCAAGGCTTCGTCGACGGCGCCTTCCGTTCTCTCGCCACCGTGAAGGTGAGCGACCGGAATGCGGGCAACCAGGGCTGCGGCAACCGCGGCAAAAATCTCGAAGCGATCGCCCAGCACCACCAGGATATCGGGGGCGAGGTCGGCAAGTGCGTCGGCAAACCCGATCGTTCCAAGTCCCATCGACTTGGCAATCCCGACCGGCGTGTCGGAACTGGTCAGCATTTCAACCTTGCGGTCGATGGTAAAGCCGTCCGCTTCGATCTCGCGGTAGGTCAGCCCGAACTCGGGGGAAAGATGCATACCAGTGGCGATAACCTGGAGATGCAAGCCCGGCGCAGCCTTGATCTCTTCCATCAGCCACCGCAGCAGACCGTATTCGGCGCGGGTTCCGGTGACGACGCAGATTTTCCGGCTCATGGCTCGATCGCCTCGTCACGCTGATAGGCGCGGTCGGCAATCCGGCCGATCATGTCGTCCCACCGCATGGGCGAAAGACCGCTGCCCGGACGTTTGACCGTCATGTTCTCGGCAGAGAGCGGCTCTCCCGCCGAGATCGGCCGGGCCGCGACAATTGATTTGCGTGCGATCGGCAGGTTGCGGGTTTCACTCGGGCCAGGCCGTTTGATGCCGTCGCCCATCGCCCGCTCGATGTTGCGGATCGCCGCGACCATGGCGGCAAGCTCGTCCGGTTCCAGGCTTGCCTTATGATCGGGCCCCGGCAAGCTGCGGTCGAGCGTGAAGTGCTTTTCGATGATGCATGCGCCGAGCGCCGTCGCCGCGATCGCTATCTCGATCCCCTCGGTATGGTCGGAATAACCGACCGCCACGCCAAACGTATCGCGCATGGTCAGCATGGCGGACAGGTTTACCTCGTCCATCGGGGTCGGATATTCGGTGGTGCAATGCAAAACCGTGATCCGGTCACGCGGCAGCCCGGCGTCCTCCAGAACACCGAGCGCATCGTCCACCTCGGCCAGGGTCGCCATCCCGGTGGACAGCACCACCGGCAATTCCATGCTGCCGACATGGCGCAGATAGGGGAGGTTGGTGATTTCGCCCGAGGGGATTTTGACAAGCGGCAGACCAAGCCCAGCCAGCATGTCGAGACTGTCCACATCGAAGCCGGTGGACAGGAAGCCGATTCCCTGTGCCGCGCAATGGGCAATCAGGTCGCGATGTGTCGCCTCGGACAATTCCAGGCGGCGGATCATCTCGAACTGGCTTTCGTCCGCGCCGCTGGTCTTCTTCTGATAATCGGCCTTTGCGGCTCCCTGGGTGACCAGCCGTTCCGCCTTGAAGGTCTGAAACTTGACGTAATCGGCCCCTGCCGCCTTTGCCGCGTCGATCAGTCGTTTCGCCAGTTCGGGATCGCCATTGTGGTTGACCCCTGCCTCGGCAATGATCATCACGCTCATGATGGCCTCCGTCCCGGAGGCAACCATTCACCATCGGCACAGTCGGTGACAACTCGCTGCCCCATGCCGATGACACAGCCGGTTCCCACCTGTATTTCTTGGCGGATGCTGGCGTTGCTGCCGATAAAGGTCTCCGCGCCGATACGGACGCCACCATTGATCACGGCCGCGGTGGCGATGTGACAATGATCGCCGATCTCGGCGTCGTGCTCGACCAGAGCCATGGTGTTGATGATGACGTTGCGGCCGATTCGTGCGCCCGCATTAATCACGGCGCGGTGCAGAACTATCGTTCCCGCACCCAGTTCAGCATGACGCGAGACGTGCGCCAGCGGCGACACGATCGCCGGAAGTTCCGCTCCTGCGGCAAGAGCCGCAGAGAACAGGCGCATCCGCGCCGCAGGCGATTTGATCTGCCCCAAAGTGATCGCGGCCGTGCGAAACTGGGCGACGAGACACGGTAGGTCGATGTCGGTCCCCAGAACAGGGTAACCGAGAACCTCGGTCCCGACCTCGGGCGCAGTGCCAATCAAGCCGACGATCCTGAACCGCCCGCCCATCTCAATGACGTCGATGCAGGATCGGGCATGTCCGCCAGCACCGATCAGGAGTAACGGCTCGCCACTCACGCGGCCCCGCTCGAGCCAAGGATGGCGCTGCTCGGGATGTTGATGATCCGGCGTTCCAGGGATTCCGCGACCGGCAAGGCCATGCGCGGGCAGGTCTCGAACGCGGGCAACCGATGCATCAAGGTCCATGCCGGACGGGTCATCAGGCCCGCATCGTTGGTCGAGGCGAGAATCGTGTCCCGCTCCCCGACGCGGTCGTCGTCCAGGATCAAGGTTTGCAGCCAGTAGTTGCTGCGACATCCCGCGGGCTCGGCAAACAGCCTGACCCCGGTCATTCCCTCGAACCCGGCGCGGTATTTCTCGAACAAGCGGCGCTTTTCGGCAAGGAATGTCGGCAGTTGCTCCAACTGGGCACAGCCGAGCGCCGCATTGAGGTTGGGGAGGCGGTAATTATAAGCAACATAATCATGCCGGAATTCCCACCGATGCGGTTGCTTTGCCGTGGTGGTGAGATGCTTGGCGCGCTTGGCAAGCTCCGGATCGTTGGTGAGGATGGCACCGCCGCCGCCGGTGGTGATCGTCTTGTTGCCGTTGAAGCTCAAGGTGCCCATGCGGCCGAATGTGCCGGTGTGGCGCCCGCCGACCGTGCTGCCCAGGGATTCCGCCGCGTCTTCGACCAAGACCAGATGCCATGTCCGTGCCAGCTCGACCGTGGCGGCAATGTCGATGGGGTGGCCGAAGGCGTGCACCGGCACTAGGGCACGAATGACCCGGCCAGTGGTGCGGTTGACGCAGACATCGTCACGGATTTCGGCGATTTCGGCGAGATGAGCCCCGAGTGCCACGGGGTCGAGTCCCAGGGTGGCCTCGCTCGAATCGGCGAAGTGCGGCACCGCGCCGCAATGGGCAACGGCATTGGCGGTGGCGGCGAAGGTCAGCGCGGGAACGATCACTTCGTCGCCCGGTTGCACCCCGGCGAGCAGCATTGCGGCGTGCAGGGCGGCCGTCCCATTGACCACCGCTATGGCGTGACCGGCACCGGTAAAGGCGGCAAGGTCCGCTTCGAAGCGATCGACGAATTTGCCGACCGATGAGACGAAGGTGGTGTCGATGCACTCCTGAACATAGGCAAGCTCATTGCCCGAGAACCGGGGGGCGTGCAGGGGCACCGATCCGGGGCCGGTGACATCGCGCAAGACCGCGATGATCTGTGCGGCAAGAGGGAGGGGGGCGTTCATGTCGGCAGACAGCTATATGTTGTAGATATCGGCTTTGTAGGATTTCAGGTTCTCGGAATCGGAGAACCAGGAAACGGTTTCCGCCAAGCCTCGTCGGAATCCGTCCAGGCCGCCAAACGCGGGCTGCCAGCCGAGCAAGTCCTTCGCCTTGGCATTGCAGGCCCACAGACGCTCGACCTCGCTTTTCTCCGGGCGCAGCCGCACGTCGTCGGTAACGATCTCGATCTCCGCTCCCATTACCTCGGCGATGGTTTTGGCGGTGTCGCCGATCGAGATTTCGTAATTGCTGCCAAGGTTGATGACCTCACCCGCACCACGCTCCGCCGCCAACGCGGCCAGGAACCCGCCCACCGTGTCGGCCACATAATTGAAGTCGCGCGTGGGATGGAGCGAGCCGAGCTTGATCTTCCGCGCGCCGTTGGCGATCTGGGTGATGATGGTGGGGATCACCGCTCGTGCGGACTGGCGCGGTCCGAAGGTGTTGAAGGGGCGGATCACGGTTACCGGCGTGCCGAAGGCGGCGAAGAACGACAGGGCAATCTGGTCCGCGCCGATCTTGGTGGCAGAGTAGGGCGACTGGCCTTGCAGCGGGTGTTCTTCGGTGATCGGCACGAAGCGGGCGGTGCCGTAAACCTCGCTGGTGGAGGTGTGGATCACTTTGGCGATTCCAAGCTCTCGCGCCGCCTGAACGACGTTGAGGGTGCCCTTGATGTTCGTATCAACGTAGGTGTCGGGCGAGTGATACGAATAGGGGATCGCAATCAGCGCGGCCAAATGCAAGACCGCATCGCATCCCTGCATCGCGGCGCGGACGCCGTGCGGATCGCGGACGTCACCGGCGAAAACCTCGAACGAGCCTTTGACGTCTGGGGCGCAGCGATCAAGCCAGCCCCAGCTGTTGAACGAATTGTAGAGCACGAAGGCGCGAACATCATAGCCGTTGCGCACTAGAGCTTCGGTCAAATGCGAGCCGATGAATCCATCCGCTCCGGTGACAAGGACTCTCTTCACCCTCTGAACCCTACCTAGCCGTTGAAGATATCGTACCTGAAAGATGCGCCAATCTGCCTGAGGATGGGCTTTTCCCACGCTACCGCCATTCGGGTGAGAAAATCGCACCCGTTCCGCTGATATAGACGAGGCGACGCAAACTTTACGGTGTCGCCTCTATGGACTCCCTGGGGAGCAGGACCTCGATCTCGCGGTTCATCACGCTCAACAGAACCGTTGTCCGCTCCTTGTCGTTCAGGGATAGCAGACGGCCGACGAACAGGGCAAATGGCCCTTCGGTAATGCGCACCGTCGACCCTGGGCGCAACACGTCCTCTGCCCGTTGTATCAGGCCGTTTTCGCCCCCTTCGGCGATCAGGCCTTCTACCACGTTCTCCGGAACAGACACAGGATGATCTCCGTTCCGGATCAGGTCGAGCACCCCGATGGTTCCCAGGATCGACCGCCAGCGGGCCGTTTCCCGATCGAAGCCGACGAACAAATACCCCGGGAACAGAGGCCGGTGCACATGGGTGCTGCGTCTGGCATGTTTCACCGTCGTTGTGTACTGGGGGAGAAAAACACGAAATCCTTGGCGCGCCAGATGAGTTGCCGCCAGATTTTCGGAACGGGGCTTAGCGCGGACAACGTACCATTTCTGCATTATGGCACCTTCGCCTCGACCGTGGGAACGGCGGCGTCTCCGCCGCGCAAATCCCCGGGGTTCGCGTCAGTACGGCCACGGGGATTCCAGACGACGTCGACAGACGCGGAACGGGCCGGGGGAGCGTCTCCATTGTTTATCGGTCTCATCTGGGCGGAGTATTTCATACCGACAATGCCGGTTCCAAGTCCGTTCTCCGCCGGAACGGATTGGAATCTCGGATAATTCTCAGCATTTGGCTGAAGCTTTGGCCTGATGTTGGTGTGTTATTTTGACGGCGTGTGCTGAGCGTTCTAGCTCTATTGTCAGAGAGAATCGCTTTGATTTGAACGATCTCCATGTGGCCAGATCCTACATCTGGAGAGTCTTAAACGCAAGAGTCTCACCCCGCTGCCCTGCCTATCTGGGGCTCTGGCCACGACATCGGTCGAACCGACCAAGACTGGCTGCGCGGGTTCCCTATGGTTTACAGAGCGAAGGGATAAGGATACATCATTTGCCGCCGCTAGCCCTCCGCGCTTTCTCAAGGGTCTGAGAAAACATGAAAATCCTCACGATCATCGGTGCCCGGCCGCAATTCGTCAAAGCGGCGGTGGTTTCGCGCGCCCTTGTCGACCTAGCCGATGTCAGCGAAGTTCTGGTTCATACCGGCCAGCATTATGATGAAGTGATGTCCGGCCGCTTTTTTCGTGAGCTTGGCATTCCCGCCCCGGCTTATAACCTTGGCGTTGGCTCGGGCAGCCACGGCGCGCAGACCGGGCGAATGCTGGAGCGTTTGGACACGGTGATCGAGGCCGAACGGCCGGATTGGGTGCTGTTGTACGGTGACACCAATTCAACCCTGGCTGGGGCGCTGGCCGCCGCCAAGCTGCATGTCCCGGTGGCCCATGTCGAAGCCGGTCTGCGCAGTTGGAACCGGGCGATGCCCGAAGAAATCAACCGCCTGCTGACCGATCAGGTCTCCTCGCTGCTGTTCGCGCCGACCGAGGCGGCGGTGACCAATCTGACGCGGGAAGGGATCGCGGGCGCGTCCGTCCATCTCGTCGGTGACGTGATGTTCGATGCCGCTTTGGCCTTTGGTGGTCGCGCCGACGCGGACGCCCTGTTGACCCGCCTTGGCGTCGTCGCGGGTGGGTATGTTCTGTTGACGATCCATCGGGCCGAGAATACCGACGATCCGGCCCGGCTGTCGGCGATTGTCGCCGCTCTGGGGCAGGTCGCCCGCTCTGAACCGGTGGTGCTGCCCTGTCATCCCCGCACCATGGCGGCGCTGGAGCGGGCCGGTCTGCTGGACGAGGTGCGGACCAATCTGATCTGTGTCGAGCCGATGGGCTATCTTGAGATGCTGGCGGCGGAACGGTTGGCGCGGGTTGTCGTGACCGATTCCGGCGGGGTGCAAAAAGAAGCGTTCTTCTTTGGTGTGCCCTGCGTGATCGTGCGGGGCGAAACCGAATGGGTCGAACTGGTCGAACTGGGCTGTGCCCGTCTGGTCGAACCTGACGCCATCGCTGCTGCGGTGTCGGTGCCTCCTGCCGGGATCGCCGCACGCGACGGTCTTTATGGCGGCGGGGCCGCCGCCGAACGGGTTGCCCGCATCATGGCCGGGACCGGGCCGTAATCGCACGCCCCTTCCCAGCGGTGGGGAGGCAGACCGTTATCGTTATTGTTCGCACGAGACGCCGCTTCTATTTTTGCCGTTCCAACCCCTTCGATTTCAGGAAATGCTTATGAGCACGGGGCATGTTGCAGTCGTCGGCTGCGGTTACTGGGGCAAGAACCTTGTTCGCAATTTGGCCAGCCTGAATGTCCTCGGAGCCGTGTGCGATACCAATGCCGGAATGGCCGAGCGTCAGGCGACTGAGTTCGGGGCCAGGGCGATGGATTGGAGCTCGGTCCTGAGCAGCCCCGATCTCACCGCCGTGGTGATCGCCGCACCCGCCGCGATGCATGCCCGTCTGGCGATGGAGGCCCTGGTCGCCGGGAAGCACGTTTTCGTCGAAAAGCCGCTTGCGATCGATGTCGCCGAGGCCGAGGCGCTGTGCCGCGAGGCCAGGCGGCGCGGGCTGGTGCTGATGGTCGGCCATCTGCTGCAATACCACCCGGCTTTCCTGCGTTTGAAGGCGCTGGTGCTGGATGGGACGCTGGGCCGCATCAACTATATCTATTCGAATCGTCTCAATCTGGGGAAGTTCCGTAACGAAGAGAACATCCTGTGGAGTTTTGCGCCGCACGATATCTCGATGATCCTGTCGCTGGCGGGACAGGAGCCGGTCAGCGTCAGCGCGGTCGGCGCGAATTTCCTGAATGATCGGATTGCTGACGTCACGACGACCCACATGGCGTTCGCAGATGGGATGCGGGCCCATGTATTCGTTTCTTGGTTGCATCCGTTCAAGGAGCAAAAGCTGATCGTCGTCGGCGATCGCGGTATGGCGGTGTTTGACGATAGCCAGCCGTGGGACAGCAAGCTGGTTCTGTTCCGCCACTCGGTTCGCTGGAAGAACGGCCTGCCCGAACCGGATAAGGCCGAAAGCGAAGCGGTCGCGGTGGAACAGAGCGAGCCGCTGCGGCTGGAATGCGAGCATTTCCTCGACTGTGTCGCCACCGGAGCGACGCCGCGCACCGATGGCGAGGAAGGGCTGCGGGTGCTGAAGGTGTTGCAGCAGGCTCAGGATTCCCTGGCCCAGGGCAATGGCGCGCCCGCTCCGCTCCACGCCTCCTCCGCAAGCGAGACGACGGCCCATTTTCCCGGCGCCACCATCCACGAAAGCGCCTATATCGACGATCAGGTACAGATCGGCACGGGCACAAAGATCTGGCATTTCAGCCATATCCTGTCGCGGACGACGATCGGCCAGAACGTCAATATCGGCCAGAACGTCGTTGCCGGTCCCGACGTGGTGGTTGGCAACAATTGCAAGATCCAGAACAATGTCAGCCTTTATAAGGGCGTGACGCTGGAGCAGGGCGTGTTCTGCGGCCCGTCTTGCGTGTTCACCAACGTGCTGACGCCGCGTGCCGAAATCGATCGCAAGGCCGATTTCCGCCCGACCCTGGTGCAACGGGGAGCTACGATCGGGGCCAATGCGACGATCGTTTGCGGCCACACCATCGGTGCCTATGCCCTGGTCGCGGCCGGGGCGGTGGTGACCAGCGACGTTCCCGCCTTTGCCCTGGTGGCGGGAGTTCCTGCGCGGCGGATCGGTTGGGTGTCGCGTTCGGGAGAGCGGTTGGGTGACGATCTGGTCTGCCCGCGCGATGGCAGCCGCTATCGCCTCGCCGCCCCGGATGTTCTGGAGGAGATTTGACAGTGAGCATCGCGTTCATAGACCTACAGGCCCAGCGCCGCCGCCTTGGCGACAGCGTGGACCGTGCCATCGCCAAGGTGCTCGACCACGGCCACTACATCATGGGGCCGGAGGTTGCCCAGTTCGAGACGGCCTTGGGCGATTTCTGCGGCGCCCGTCATGTGATCGGCTGTGGCAACGGCACCGATGCCCTGCATCTGGTTCTGCTGGCCGAAGGAATCGGCCCCGGCGACGCGGTGTTTGTTCCTGCCTTCACCTTCGTCGCCACTGCCGAGATGGCTCCGCTGGTCGGCGCGACCCCGGTGTTCGTCGATGTCGACGAGACGAGCTTCAACATCGATCCGGCTTCGCTGGAGGTCGCGATCCGCACCGCTCGGGACGCGGGCCTGACGCCCCGGATGGTGATCGCGGTCGATCTGTTCGGCCAACCCGCCGATTACGCTGCAATCTCCCGCATTGCCGATAGCCACGGCCTGACCGTCGTTGCCGATGCCGCCCAGGCGTTCGGGGCCTCGCTGGGCGCGGCCAAGGTCGGCACCCTGGCCAAATACACCACCACCAGCTTTTTCCCGGCCAAACCGCTCGGCTGCTACGGCGATGGCGGCGCGGTATTCACCGACGACGACAGTGCCGCGACCCTGCTGCGCTCGCTGCGGATTCACGGCAAGGGCACCGACAAGTACGACAATGTCCGGATCGGTCTCAACAGCCGCCTCGACACCCTTCAGGCGGCGATCCTGCTGGAGAAACTGGCGATTTTCGCGGACGAGATCGTGGCCCGCAACCGCGTCGCCGACCGCTATGCCCAGGGGCTGGGCGATGTGGTGGCGGTGCCCAAGGTGGCGGACGGAGCCGTCTCGACCTGGGCGCAATACACGATCCGCCATGCCGACCGCGACGGGCTGGCGGCGCGGCTGAAGGAAGAGGGGGTGCCGAGCGCGGTCTATTACCCGATCCCGATGCACCGTCAGACCGGCTATCACGCTTATCCGGTCGCGGGCGCCAGCCTGCCGGTGTCCGACCGCCTGTCGCGCGAGGTCATCAGCCTGCCGATGCATCCCTATCTCGATCCCGCCACCCAGGACCGGATCATCGAGGCGGTGCGCTCCAGCCTGTAGCGATCAAAGGCGGGGTGGTCGGTCGGGACCGTCCGCCTCCGCCTGCCTTATTCCATCGTCAGTCCGGTCCCGTGGCGGTCCAGCCACGCCTGCAACATCAGCACATCCCATAGCAGATACTGCCAATTCCGCTTGCCGCTGAGATGCTCGGCCCAGCAGGCCCGTATCGGAGCCGGGTCGAGTAGGCCCTGGGCGGCAAGGCGCTTCTCATCCAGCAGCGCTTCGGCCCACGGCCGCAATTTGCCGCGCAGCCAAGTATCGAGCGGAATGGCAAAGCCCATCTTGGGGCGGTCGATCAAGCCGTGGGGGACATGGCGGTACAGCACCTGACGCAGCAGCCATTTGCCGTGGCCGTGGCGGACCCGCAGATGCGCGGGCAGCCGCCAGGAGAATTCGACAACGCGGTGGTCGAGCAGCGGCACCCGTGATTCCAGCGACACCGCCATGCTGGCACGATCGACCTTGCACAGGATGTCGTCGGGCAGATAGGTCAGGGTGTCGAGATACTGCATCCGGTCAAGCTGCGCGGGCAGGGCGGCGGCAAGTGCCGGGTCCCACAACAGCCCGTCCTTCGGCTCGGTCCCGCCCCGCACCAGTGCGGCCGGGTCGGTCCAATGGCTGACCAGACGGCGATAGAGGCTGTCGGCATCCTCGGTCAGCACGCCCGCCAGCTTATGCAACTTGTCGCCCGGCTGGGGCGGCCACTGGCCGGGGAGGCGGGCGAACAGCCGATCCCAGGTCTGTTGTGACAATCGGGTCAGGCCCCAGGCGGAGAGGCGGCGGGCCGACATCGGCACCCGGCCAAGGCGATGGCCCCATTTGGCGGCCTGGAGATGGCGATTATAGCCCGCGAACAGCTCGTCGCCGCCATCGCCCGACAGGGCGACGGTGACATGCTCGCGCGTCAGCTTCGACACCATGTAGGTTGGAATCTGCGACGAATCCGCGAACGGTTCGTCATAGAAATCAGGCAGGGACGGGATAACGTCCAGACCGGCATCGGCCGACAGGACCAGTTCGCAATGGTCGGTGCCGAGATGGCGGGCCACCGCCTTGGCGTGGTCGGCTTCGTTATAGCCCGGCTCGTCAAAGCCGATGGTGAAGGTGCGGACCGGGCGGGTGCTGCCCGCCTGCATCAAGGCCACCACCGCCGACGAATCGATCCCGCCGGAGAGGAACGCGCCGACCGGCACATCCGACAGCATGTGACCAGCGACCGAATCGGACAGCAACTCTTCCAACTGGTCGATTGCCTCGGCATCCGAGCAAAGCAGCGGATTGTTCCGTCCCGCCGTGACCGCGTCGTCCAGGCTCCAGAAGCGTTCGGTCCGCACTGTCCCGCCGCGGGACAGGGTCACCATCCGCCCCGGCTCCAGCTTCGAGATGCCTTGATAGATGCTCTGTGGGGCCGGAACGTAATTATGGCGCAGGAACGAGGTCACCGCGTCGCGGTTAAGGCGCGGTTGCCAGCCGTGATGCGCCCGCAACGCCCCCAATTGCGATCCGAACAGCACCACCCGGCCGGCGATCCCCCAATACAGCGGCTTGATGCCGAGCCGGTCGCGGGCCAGCACCAAGTCTTGGCGGGAACGGTCCCACAAGGCCAGGGCAAACATGCCGCGAATCCGCTCCAGCATGCCACGCACACCCCAGACGGCGGCCCCTTCGATAATCACTTCAGTGTCGGAATGGCCGCGAAAGTTGCGTCCGGCGCGCTCCAACTCGGATTTCAGCGCGGGCGCGTTATAGATTTCGCCGTTATAGGACACGACGAAGCGGCCGCAGGACGAGATCATCGGCTGGTGCCCGGCCTCGCTGAGGTCAAGGATCGCCAGCCGCCGATGCGCCAGGGCGATCCCGGCCTCGGCATCGACCCACACTCCCGACCCATCGGGACCGCGCGCGATCATGGTGTCGGCCATCCGCCGGGCGATGGCGGTCAACGTCTCGGCCCCCGTGGCCCGGTCAAGGTCGATGAAGCCAGTCAGGCCGCACATGAGACGAACTCCGAAGAGGGCGGCATCGGCTGGTGCCG
Source organism: Magnetospirillum fulvum MGU-K5 (assembly GCF_000442515.1). Lineage (GTDB taxonomy): Bacteria > Pseudomonadota > Alphaproteobacteria > Rhodospirillales > Magnetospirillaceae > Phaeospirillum > Phaeospirillum fulvum_B. Next base: position 22,044 of record NZ_AQPH01000031.1, read on the forward strand.
ATCCCAAAAGGCGGCACAACCTCTAACACGCTTTCGAGCAAATGTTTAGCTGGGGCGGGGATTGGTGGGGGCATTCGGAGCCGCGGCTAGCCCCAAATGGAAACCCCCCAGAACCGTTAGGTTCCGGGGGGTTAAATGGTGCCCAGGGGCGGAATCGAACCACCGACACTGCGATTTTCAGTCGCATGCTCTACCAACTGAGCTACCTGGGCAGGTCGTGCTCCGTGAAGAGGAGGCGCTTATAGATGATGATTTGGGGGTCGGTCAAGCCCCTCTCGTCGAAAAAACGTCATCTTGTGCATTTTCTTCGGACGTCTCGTCGGTTTCGACCCGATAGACCCCGCCCAGCCAGCGATGCAGGTCGACATCGGCGCAACGCTTCGAGCAGAACGGGCGCAGGGCGGGCGCGGCCGGAGCGCCGCAAATCGGGCAGGCGGGGGCGGACGGGGCTTCGGTCATCCGGGTATCTCCTCGATCGAACTATCCTCACGGGCCCGGCCAGAATCGGCGCGGACGGGCAGGGGGCGGCACAGGCGCGCCTCGGCCTCGGCCAGGGCCTCCGGACGTCGGGCCAGGGCCGTTGCCACCTCGGGGGCGACAACCAGCCTCAGTGGCCGTCCTGGGCGGCAGGCGGCCTCGGACAGGGCCAGACGCAACGCGGCCAAGGCCGCCGTCTCGGCTGTCGGCAGGGTCGGGCGCTCGCACAGGACCTCGGCCAAAGCAAGGCCGCGTCGTTCGCGGGTCAGTTCGACCAGCCCCAGCCGCGACACCCCAAAAATCTGGGTCGGTACCGGGTCGGCCGCAACCGCCTCTTTCAGCGCGTCGGCGAGACGGTGGGGCGCACCGCGCCGGACCGAGACGAAATCGATCACCACCTGCCCGCCGATCCCGCGCAGGCGCAAATGGCGGGCGATCGCGGTGACCGCCTTGCGGTTGGCTTCGTCGGCGCGGCCTCGGCCTGAATCGATGTCGATCGCGGTCAACGCCGCCGTGCTCTCGATCGTCATCCGCCCGCCGCCCGCCAGAGGCACCTCGGCGGCCAGAGCGGATTCAATCTCTTCCTCGACGCGGTAAAGGCCAAACAGCGGTCCGTCGCGATAGGGCTCGGCCAGGGTCGGTGCCAGCGCCTTGGCCTCGGCCAGGGCGGCGGGATCGTCCACCCGCACCCGGCGGATTTCGGGATGGGCCCCTAATAGCCGTTTGAGCGTCGCTGGGCGCGATAACAGCGCTGGGGGCTTAGTTCCTGCCGGAACGGCGAGATCGCCCGCCAGCGGCGTCAGCAGCGGCCCTTTGCCCGCGCGGGCCTCGGCCCGGACCTCGACTGCGACCGCCGCCCCCTCGGACAGGCCCAGCGCCGCCGCACCGGGCAGGAAGCCGGGGCGGTCGCCGGTGCCGATCTCGACAAAGGCGGCGTTCAGGGCGCGGTCAAGGGCGACGACGCGGCCGAGAAAGCGTGATCCAAAGTGAAGAGTGGGGCGGTCGATCACCAGTTCGGTGAGACGGCCCCGGGTCAGCAGGGCAAAGCGGCTTTCGCCCGGTCCCCACGACCAGAGAATTTCGTCGATGCCAAGCGGCGTCGCGCCCGGGTCAGTCACGCCACCCCAGGCCGTCGAGCAACGAGCCGGTTTCAAACAGGGGCAGGCCGACGACGTTGGAATAAGAGCCGGAGAGGGCGCGGACGAAACGCGCGGCGCGGCCCTGGATCGCATAGCCACCCGCCTTGCCGTGCCATTCCCCGCTGGCGAGGTAGGACTCGATCTCGGCCGGGAGCAGGCGCTTGAAGGTGACGGTGGTGGTGACCAGCCGCCGTCCGATCCGCCCATCGGGGCCGATCAGGCACAGCCCACCCAACACCCGATGGCGTCGGCCCGACAGCAGCGCAAGGCATTTGCGGGCGGTGGACTCGTCCTCGGCTTTGGGGAGCGCGCGGCGGCCGCAGGCGACCACCGTGTCGGCGGCAAGGACGAAGTTGCCGGGGTGGCGCTCGGCCACCGCACGGGCTTTCTGCTCGGCAAGCCGCCCGGCCAAGACCTGGGGCAGCTCGTCGCGCAACGGAGTTTCGTCAATGTCGGCGGGGTCGATCCGGCCGGGGGCGATGCCGATCTGGTGCAGCAAATCGACCCGTCTGGGCGATGCCGAGGCCAGGACCAGCGCCGGGCGTCCGGCCGTCTCGATCATATCGATGCTACTTATAACGGAAGGTGATGCGGCCCTTGGTCAAGTCGTAGGGCGTCATTTCCACGTTGACCCGGTCGCCCGCAAGGACACGGATCCGGTTCTTGCGCATCTTTCCGGACGTGTGAGCAAGGATTTCATGTTCGTTGTCGAGCTTAACCCTGAACATGGCGTTGGGCAAAAGCTCCGACACCGTGCCTGAAAACTCGATTACATCCTCTTTCGCCATCTGGCCTCCATCCGGGTTCCCTGCTGCGCGGGAAGATAAGTGAGCGCTCGGTGCTGTTTGGTCAAGCGTTTTCACGTTATGTGAGGGTGTTTACTCGCGCGCCAGCCCCGGAAGGGGGAAGCGTTTGAGGATGCGCCGCTGTAATTCGTCACGAACAGCGCGGTAGGATTCAAGGCGAACCTCGCGGCTGGCTTCGATCAAAGACGGGTCGAAGGTCGGCCAATATTCAACTTCACAGGCATTGGCCCGCGTGAGGTCTACCGCCTTGTGCTGGGCTTCGGGCGACAGCGAGATCACCACGTCGAAGCTGCTATCTTCCAGTGTCGCGAAATCGCGTGGGCAATGGCGCGACAAATCGATGCCGATCTCGTCCATCACCTGAACCATCAGCGGATCGGTCTCGCCGGCGCGGACGCCGACCGACTGGACATAAAGCCGGGTGCCGTGCAGCCGCTTCATGATTCCTTCGGCCATCGGCGAGCGCAGGGCGTTTAAGGTACAGCAGAACAGCACGGCGGAGGGCAGCGGCGCGGACTCCACCCCTTATCCCCGCACATGAAGGATGCAGATCAGGGTAAACAGCCGCCGCGCCGTCGCGAAATCAAGCGCGATCCGCCCTTTGAGACGCTGGAGCAGCAAGGTTGCCCCCTCGTCATGGAGGGCGCGGCGGCCCTGGTCGATCGCCTCGATCTTCGAGGGCGGTGCGGTGCGGATCGCGGCGTAATAGCTTTCGCACACCAGGAAATAATCCTTCACCAGCGACTGGAACGCCGTCAGCGGCAGGCCCACTTCGGTCAGCGGGGCGTCGGTCCCGTTGCGGATGTCGAAAATCAGCCGGTTGTCTTCCAGCCGCAGCCGCAGCAGATAGGGACCGGCAAAGTCCCCCTCTGGTGCGAAGCTGTTTTCCTCGATCAGGTCATAGATCGCGACGGCGCGTTCGTGCTCGACCTCGGCCGAACGGCGGACCAGGGTTTTGTCGTCCAGGCGGATGTCGATCAACCGCTGGCGGTCTGGCATTACTCCGTCCCGATATTGAGCCTGATTCCAACTGACAATCCGTGTGCCCCCAGCCCTTCGGCCTCGGCCAGCCGCACCGCCGCCGGGCCGATCGCCCGCAGCGAAGCGGCGTCACAGCCCAAGAGGGTGGTCCGCTTCATGAAGTCGAGCACGCCCAGGCCCGACGAGAACCGCGCCGAGCGCGCCGTCGGCAACACATGGTTCGGCCCGCCGACATAATCGCCCACCGCTTCCGGGGTGTAGCGGCCCAGGAAGATCGCCCCGGCATTGCGCACCCGCGCCGCCAAGGCTTCCGGCTCGGCCACCGCGAGTTCAAGATGCTCGGGCGCAATCCGGTCGATCAGCGGCAGCGAATCGGCCAGGGTCGGCACCACGATCACCGCGCCATGACGGTCCCAACTGTCCCGCGCGATGGCGGCGCGCGACAGGGTTTTCAGATGCGAGTCCACCGCCTGGGCGACGCGGCGGCCGAAGTCGGCATCGTCGGTGATCAGGATGCTCTGGGCGGCGGTGTCGTGCTCGGCCTGACTGAGCAGATCGGCGGCGATCCAGCCGGGATCGTTGCCGTTATCGGCGACGACCAGAATCTCCGACGGCCCGGCGATCATGTCGATGCCGACCGTGCCGAACACCCGCCGCTTGGCGGCGGCGACATAGGCGTTGCCCGGTCCCACGATCTTATCGACCGGGCGGATGGTGGCGGTGCCATAGGCCAGCGCGCCAACCGCCTGGGCTCCGCCGACGCGGTAAATCTCGTCGATCCCGGCGATGCGGGCAGCGGCCAGAACCAGCGGGTTCAGCCGTCCCCCCGGCGAGGGCACCACCATCACCAGCCGCTCGACCCCGGCCGCCTTGGCCGGAATCGCGTTCATCAACACCGAGGAGGGATAGGCGGCGGTGCCGCCCGGCACGTACAGACCAGCAGCCTGGACCGCGGTCCAGCGCAGGCCGAGCCGTACCCCGGCCTCGTCAACGAAGTGATCGTCGCTCGGCACCTGACGGTGGTGGAAGGCGCGGATGCGGGCGGCGGCCAGTTCCAGCGCCGCCAGCAGATCGGGGTCGCAACTGGCGCAGGCGGCATCGACTTCATCGGAGCCGATCGCCAGACCAGCGGCGTTCAGTTCCAGCCGGTCGAACCGGGCGGTGTATTCGATCAGGGCGGCATCGCCACGACGGCGGACGTCGGCCAGGATCGCGGCGACCTGGGCATCGACGTCCTCGTCCGTCTCGCGCTTCATGTCGAGCAGAGCGGCGAACGCGGCTTCGAAATCCGGATCGGTGGAGGCAAGAGTCCGCATCAGGCTTGGGCTCCCCGGGCGCGGCGGAAGGATTCGATCCAGCCGGACATTTCATCCGGTCGGGTCTTCAGCGCGGCGCGATTGACGATCAAACGGCTGGTGACCTGGGCGATCACTTCGACTTCCTTCAGCCCGTTGGCTTTCAGCGTCGCGCCCGACGATACCAGATCGACGATCCGCGAACACAGGCCCAGGGTGGGGGCCAGTTCCATCGCGCCGTTCAGCTTGACGCATTCGGCCTGGACGCCGCGCCGGGCGAAATGGCGACGGGTGATTTCGGGATATTTGGTGGCGATGCGGACATGGCTCCAGCGGCCGGGATCGTCGGTCGCGGCGATATCGTCCGGCTCGGCCACCGACAGGCGGCAGCCACCGATGCCCAGATCGAGCGGGGCGTAAATTTCAGGATAAGAAAATTCCATCAGCACATCGTTCCCGGCAATTCCCAGGTGCGCCGCGCCGAACGCGACAAAGGTCGCGACGTCGAACGAACGCACCCTGATGATATCGATGTGGGGATGGTTGGTGGTAAAGCGCAACAGCCGGGAATGGGGATCGTCGAACGCGGCTTCGGGTTCGATCCCGGCGGCGCGGACCAGAGGCATCGCCTCGTCGAGAATCCTGCCTTTGGGCAGGGCGATCACCAATTTGTCTTGCTGGAGCACGATACGTCTTCCGAAAATTCGATCCTGGCGGGGCTCGATTTCTACAAGGTTTCGGCGGGCGGTGCTACCTTATGATGCGTTTTGTTCCGCTGCTCTGGCGTCGGGCCAGAGGCTCGGCTACACTCCGCCGCTTCCTGGAACGGCCAAAGAGCAGGGGGGATATGACCACGATCGACCAAGCCAGCGCGCCGGTCTGGGCGCCGCCTTATGCCGAGGCCGCCGCCCGCCCGCTCTGTACCGATTGCGGGGTGTCGCGTTCCGCCGATCCCCGCGCCTGTTCCCGCGCCTGTCAGTTCATCCATCCCGACCATGCCGGGCTTGAAGCCCGCATCCACGGCCGCACCCGCGATCCGTCCCGTCCTGACGAGCTGCATTTCGGCCCGTTCCGCAAGATGTGGCAGGCGGCGCTGAAGAAGCCTAAGCCGGGGGCGCAATGGACCGGGATCACCACCCGGCTGGCCGAGCGGCTGCTGGAAAGCGGCAAGGTCGATGCGGTGCTGACGATGGTGGCCGACCCCAAGGATTCGTGGCGGCCGATGCCGGTGTTGGTGACCAAGCCCGAAGGGATGGCCTCGTGCCGGGGGATGCGGATGGGCTATGCCCCGCTGCTGGCCGGGCTGGAACCGGCGCGGCAACAGGGCTATCGCCGTCTCGCCGTGATCGGGGTGCCCTGTCAGATCCATCCGCTGCGGGTGCTGGAGCCGGAATTGGGCTTCGAGCGGCTGTACGTGATCGGCATTCCCTGTTCTGACAACACCACCACCGAGAGGTTCCACGACTTCCTGGCGCTGCTGACCGATCGCCCCGACCGCGTCACCTATCTCGAATTCCGCGCCGATTATCATGTCGAGATGCGTTTCAGCGACGGCCCGAACAAGGAAATCCCGTTCCTGAAGCTGCCGATCTCGAGGCTGCCGTCCGATTTCTTCCCGCTGACCTGTCGCACCTGCGTCGATTACGTCAATTCACTAGCCGATCTGACCGTCGGCTACATGGCGGGGCGGGGCGAGCAATGGCTGCTTGTCCGCAATCAGACCGGCGAGGAAATCTTGTCGCTGCTGGGCGACGAGGTCCGCCTGACCGAACCCACCAGCGCCGGAAAGCGGAACGGCTCGGTCGCGGGCTTCATCAAGAACACCGAACGCGCGGCGGGCGGTCTGCCGATGCGGGGGATGCCGGATTGGGCGCGCCCGATCGTCGCCTGGCTGATGCCGAAGGTCGGTCCCCGTGGGCTGGAACTCGCCCGCGCCCGGCTGGAGATGAAAGCGGCGGAATCGGTGATCCACCTGCGCCTTCAGCAGCCCAAGCGCATGGCGGCGATGATCCCCGCCCATGTCTGGACCCTGGTCGAGCCCTATGGCTTGACCCCCGCCGAGGGAGAGCGCGGCGGGGCGTAAGGCTTCGCGGTTCAAGATTTGGGGGCTGTCCGCCCCCAATCCCCCGATCGGGAGGCTTGCCTCCCGAACCCTCCGGTCGTGTCTCAGTTGGGCCGGAAGGGGAAGGTCGGGTTTTGAACATGTGACGGAGTAAAGGATATGACAGCATATCCATGAGCTTCGGCAAAATCCGGCTCAATACCCGTCATTACAGCAGGACCGAGAAGGGCGAATCTTGCGCTCTCCTTAAAGTTTCGCCATTGCTATAAGGTAGTTAATGAAGGCTGAGCAAGTAATTAGCATAAACTGCGCATCTTCATGCGTTAACGACTCTTCCTCAAGCAAAGCGTGCCGTATTCCGTCAGCGTCGCTTGTGTAGCCATATAACTTATTGAATGCATCTTTTTGAGCCGAGTGCAATTGAAAGCCATCCCTCTCCATTTGTTTGAGAGCTAAGCCAAGGCTTGCGTTGGCGTTCCCCGTGATGATACAGCATGCCGCTTCAACGGCACTGATGGCCTCTTTGATCGAATTCCGGTAATCTGGATCTGCGCGCCTAGCCAAATGGCCTAAAGATGATCTGATATGGATGGCTACTGGTTCAAATCGCCCCGTGGCGGACTGAGCAGAATCTACTGCATCTAGTTCAATTTCAGATGTAATTTTTAAAAATTTACAGCCAATCATTCTGAATCCGGATAGTTCCGATTCGAGTATGATATTGCATTTATTTTCAAATGCATCTTTTCTTCTTAGATCAGAAATCAAATCGTCAACACAGAACTCAACAAAATCATACACATCGTGCCATGGTGAATCGTAAAACCAGTTCCTAATTATATTTCTTGGATCGTTTTTTGAAGCTCCACCCCAAAAAACCCCAATAGTATCCGTTGGATATTTAAAATATGAACCCCAGATAATTCTAACAATATTTCTCATCGATGGTGATTGTCTTAGGTCTATATAATTATCATATAAAATTTCTCTAGTAAGTAAGTTCCAGAGTCTATTTCGAAGAGCGCTGTCCATGTCATTCAATTGAATGAATTCTTTGGCTGGTCGGAAGCCGTACCTTTCAGCAAACCTCATTTTTCCACAACCTGTCCAGCAACGAATTATGCAAGAGTGCGTGCGGGCGTCTTTGGTGTCAATCCTGATAGGTGTCCTCGGCTCATAAACCTCTACCCACTCCAGCCCCTCCAAGACAACGCGCTGAATTAGGGCAAAATCCGCTATTGAGAAGCGATGCCGATTTGTTGAACGGCAATGATGAGCGCATACCTGAATTTCAAACTATGACATTCCCGAACCCTCCATTTTCTTGATATTACAAAAATTAGGAGGTTTGGAGGCTTTTGCCTCCAAATGGGTCCGGGCGATAGCCCGGTCGCGTAGCGGAAGGCCCCCCCTATCCCTTCACCGCGACCCAGAGTGTCACCGGCAAGGCGGTTCTCCAGGTATCGAAGCGGCCGAGCGGCTCGGCCTGGGCGACCGATAGGCGGGTCAGGCTGCCGCCGAAGCGGTCGCGCCAGGACACCAGGGCGGTTTCGGTCTGGACCGTGACCGCGTTGGCGACGAGGCGGCCGCCCGGTTTCAGCGCCTCCCAGCAGGTTTCGACGACACCTTCGACGGTGAGGCCGCCGCCGATGAACACCGCGTCGGGCGACTCAAGGCCGGCGAGCGCGGCGGGGGCGCGACCGGCGACGATCCGCAGGCTCGGCACGCCCAGGGCGGCGGCGTTGGCGGCAATCGTCTGCTGCCGCTCGGGGTCGGATTCGATTGCGATGGCGCGGCAGGCGGGGTGGGTGCGCATCCATTCGATCCCGATCGAGCCGCTGCCGCCGCCGACATCCCACAGCAACTCGCCGGGCAGCGGAGCAAGCCGGGCCAGGGTGACGGCGCGGATGTCGCGCTTGGTCAATTGGCCGTCGGTGGCATAGGCCTCGTCGGGCAGACCGGCCAGCCGCGACCACACTGTTGCGTCGGGGGCGGCGCGGCACTCGATCGCGATCAGGTTCAGGTCGGCGGCGGGCTGGTCGCCCCAGGCGGCGGCGCTGGTTTCGATCCGGCGCTCACGCGGGCCGCCCAGATGCTCGAACACGACGAAGCGGCTGTCGCCAAAGCCTCGCCGGGTCAGCAGCGCCGCCAGGGTAGCGGGGCTGGTGCCGTCGGCCGACAGAACCAGGATTTTGGCGCCGGGGACGAGGTGGGGATGCAGCAACTCGACGGGGCGGCCGGTGACGCTGACCAGGGTGACGTCCTGGAGCGGCCAGCCGAGCCGGGCCGCCGCCAGCGACGGCGAGGAGGGGGCGGACAACACCCGCATTTCGGTGGGATCAATCCGCCGGGCGAGCGAGGCCCCGATCCCGTACAGCATCGGATCGCCGCTGGCCAACACGCAGACATTTTGGCCGCGCTGCGACAGCACCAGATCAATTGCGGTGTCGAACGGGCTGGGCCAATCCACCCGGTTCTGTCCCGGCTGGAGGGCGACAAGGTCGAGGTGACGCCGTCCGCCGATCAGCAGGGAGGCCGAGGCGATGGCGGCGCGTGCCGCCTCTCCCAGCCCGGCCGGGCCGTCTTCTCCCAATCCCACTATCGTCAGCCATGCGGGCATCGTGTCGGCCTTTCCTCGTTCCGCGTTTGCCGGGCGGTGATACGCCATGCCCCCCGGTGGCGGCAAGCGGCGCAGACTGTATCTTTCATCGGCCCCCTCGTTTGGTGTATGAGTGCGCCACCGCCAGGGCTCCTTGGGGCCAAAAAGGGAACAAACAGCGCCTTTTGTTAAAGTCCAGGAGCATGATGGTCGACTATACCCGCGACGCCCAAGACATCTATCGTCAGTCCTTCGCCATTATCCGGGCTGAAGCCGATCTGTCTCGTATTCCCGCCGATCTGGAAAAGCTGGCGGTTCGCGTCGCTCATTCCTGCGGGATGCCCGACATCGTTGACGATCTGCGCTTTTCCGAAGGGGCCGGTGCCTCCGGTCGCGCCGCTCTGCTGGCTGGCGCGCCGATCCTGTGCGATTGCAAGATGGTGGCCGAGGGGATCACCCGCGCCCGTCTGCCCGCCAATAACGACGTGATCTGTACCTTGAACGATCCCAAGGTTCCCGAACTGGCCAAGGCAATGGGCACCACCCGGTCGGCGGCGGCGCTGGAATTGTGGCGGCCCCGTCTGGGCGGCGCGATCGTCGCGGTCGGCAACGCGCCGACGGCGTTGTTCCACCTGTTGGAAATGATCGACGAAGGCGCGCCCAAGCCGGCGCTGATCCTGGGCATTCCCGTCGGCTATGTCGGTGCGGCCGAATCCAAGGATGCGCTGGCCGAAAACAGCCGGGGCGTTCCGTTCGTGGTGGTGCGCGGCCGTCGTGGCGGCAGCGCGATGGTGGCGGCGGCAATCAACGCGCTGGCCTCGGAGCAAGAATAATGTCGGAGGCAAAGGGACGTCTGTTCGGTCTGGGGGTTGGTCCCGGCGATCCTGAACTGATCACGTTAAAGGCGCTGCGGCGTCTGCGCGAATCTCAGGTGGTGGCCTATCCGGCGGCGAAGGGCCGCAAGGGCAATGCGTTGACGATCGTCGAGGCCCATCTCGACCCGTCGCAGATTCTGTTGCCGATGATCTATCCGGTGACTACCGAGAAAATGCCGCCGCCGTTCAATTACGAAACGGCGATGCGGGCGTTTTATGACGAATCCGCCGAAGAGGTTGCGGCCCATCTCGATGCCGGGCGCGACGTTGCCGCGATCTGCGAGGGCGACCCGTTCTTCTACGGCTCGTTCATGTATCTGCACGACCGTCTGGCCCACCGCTACGAGACCGAAGTGGTGCCGGGGGTCTGTTCGATGCTGGCCTGCGCCTCGGTGCTGGGCGCGCCGTTGGTTTATCGCAACCAGACCCTGACCGTGCTGTCCGGGGTGCTGCCCGAAGAAGAGCTGAAGCGCCGCCTGGGCGATACCGAGGCCGCCGCGATCATGAAGCTGGGCACCAACTTCACCAAGGCGCGCAAGGTGGTGACCGAGCTTGGCTTGCTCGACCGCGCCCTCTATGTCGAGCGGGCAACGATGGAAAATCAGCGGATAGAACCTCTGGCGGGTGTCGACCCCGATACGGTACCCTATTTCGCGATGATCCTGGTTCCCGGTCCTCGGTGGGAGGCGTAATGGAGTCGGTGCTGGCCCCAGCCATTCTTTGTCTTGGTCCGGAAGGGCTGGAAACCGCCCGACGCATTCGGGCCGGTTGCCCCGATGCGGCGATTCGCGGTCTGGCCGGGCCGGTCGAAGACGCGGAGATCCGCCACGATTCGATCGAGGCCGCGTTGCGCGATCTCTATCGCCGCGATGTGCCGATCATCGCGCTCTGCGCTGCCGGAACGGTGATCCGCGCGCTGGGGCCGCTGCTGGGCGACGGGCTGGCCGAACCGCCGGTGCTGGCGGTGGCCGAGGATGGTAGCGCGGTGGTGCCGCTGCTGGGCTTGCGCCGGGGTGCGGTCGCGTTGTCGCGGATCGTCGGTGCCTCGCTGGGCACCGTGCCTGCCTTCACGTCGCCCGAAGAGGACGAGGTGCAGTGCCGCCCGTCCGCACCGCGTCAGCGCGGGCGGCTGGCGGTGATCGGTCTGGGGCCGGGCACCAGCGGGCTGATGGCCCCCGAAGTGCGCGAGGAATTGCGCCGCGCCCGCCACATCATCGGCTATGAAACCTATGTTCGGATGGCCGGGCCGTTCCGCCCGGATCAGATCATCCATGCCTCGGACAATCGGGTCGAAATGGACCGCGCCCGTCATGCGTTTGCCTTGGCCGCCGGGGGCGAGGATGTCGTGGTGGTGTCGTCGGGCGATCCCGGCATTTTCGCGATGGCGAGTGCGGTGCTGGAAGCGCTGCATCTGTCGGACGAGCCATCCTGGCACAGCGATGTCGAACTGGTGATCCTGCCCGGCATTTCCGCTGCCCAGGCGGCGGCGGCGCGGGCCGGAGCGCCGCTGGGACACGATTTCTGCACGATCTCGCTGTCGGACAATCTGAAGCCGTGGCCGGTGATCCTTGACCGGCTGGACCATGCCGCGACCGCCGATCTGGTGCTGGCGCTCTATAACCCGATCTCGGTCGCCCGGCCATGGCAGTTGGGCGAGGCGCTGGATTTGCTGCGTCGTCACCGTGCCGATGCGACCCCGGTGGTGCTGGGCCGCGATGTCGGCCGCCCCGGCGAGCGGATTTCCGTTGTCACCCTGGGCGAGCTTCGCCCCGATATGGTCGATATGCGGACGGTGGTGATCGTCGGGTCCTCGACCACCCGCTCGTTCCCCCGCCATGGCGGCGGGTCATGGGTCTATACCCCGCGCTGGTACGGGGTCAGCCCGGACTGATCGCGATCGGGTTTCCCCATATGAATTAACCGTCGGCTCCACAAGGAGCCGACGGTTAATGCGTGCCGTGAGTGTTACACCCGCCAGACCAGGATCGAAATCGGATAGCGCATCCGTACCTCGCCCGTGTCGTCGCACCGGGCGGCGAAGCCATGGCGGTCCGACCCTTCTCTGGCATCGGCGGTCAGACGCTCGCGGATCATCTGGGCCGCGTCGGCCTCGCACGCCGAGGCGGCAAGCTGATCCTCCAGCCCGACCTCAAGCTCATAGCTGGCCCCGTCAAGCCGGGTCAGGCCAAGGTCGCAGCCCATCCGCATCAGCGTGGCGCGGGGCAGGGCATGGGTATGGGACGGATCACGCAGCCGCTCGATCTCGTCAAACCCGGTGGCCGATGCCTCGTCCGGGGTGGCGTCGATCACCATCACCCGGCCGCCCGGACGGCATACCCGCGCCATCTCGGCCAGCACCTGTTCGGGCCGGGCGAAATGATGGACGGCATAGCGGCACAGCACTAGATCGAACCGATCCTCGGGCCAGGGCAGCGCGGCGACATTGCCGGTATGCCAGCCGAGATTGCTCAGTCCCTTTTCGGCCTGACGCGCCTGGGCCGAGGCGATCATCGCCGGGGTCAGGTCGATTCCATCGACGTGGCGGGCGGTTGCCGCCGCCGCACAGGCGACCAGACCGGGACCACAGGCGACATCAAGAACGTGATCCTCGCCCGACAGCCCGGCACAGCGAAACGCCAGCGCCATGGCTTCGGCGTCGGAGTGAATCGGCAAGGCGGCAAAGGCGGCCGATTGGCGGGTAAACTGATCGATCGTGGTGGCGATGTGCGATGGGTCTTGCTGGGTCATCTCTGGATCCTCGTTCCGATCCACCAGGGATAACACTCTTCCGACTTGGCCGGTTAACCGCCAAGGGCCAAAATAACGCTCTCAGCGGCCAAGGCGCGAAAGGCGGGATCGGATGGAGACTCTGGGGGCAGAGGCAACGCGGCGGCGGATCGCCGACAATCGGCTGGATGGGTCGGACGCGGTGGCGTTTGCCTTCGTCGACGCGGCCCGCCACGTCGCTTATGACTGGCATGCCCACACCGGCCACCAGCTTCTTTACGCGGTACGCGGGGTGGTCCATCTGGAGACGAGCGAGCGGCGCTTTTTGCTGCCGCCCCAGCGCGCGGCGTGGATTCCAGCGGGACTGAGCCACCGCACCGCGATTGATGACGTCGAGTCCTGTTCGGTCTTTTTCCGCGCCGACCTCCCCGAATGTCCGGAGGGAGTGGGGTTACGGATTCTGGCGGCATCGCCGTTGATGCGGGAAATGATCGGCTTTGCGACCCGGTGGCCGCCGGGCACGCCATCCGATCCGCTGGCCGAGTCGTATTTCCGCACCCTTGCCCTGCTGTGCCGCGACTGGACCGAGGCGGAAATGCCGTTTCATCTTCCGGTCGCGCGCAGCCCGGCCCTGGCGCGGGCGATGGATTATGCCCAATTCCATCTGGCCAAGGCCGATATCGCCGGGGCGGCGGATGCGGCGGCCCTGTCGGTGCGGACGCTGCGCCGCCGCTTCGCCGACGAGGTGGGGATGAGCTGGAAAGACTATCTCCACCACAGCCGGTTGCTGGGGGCGATGGCGCGGCTGGGCGATCCCGCGATCTCGATCGCCGAAGTGGCGGAAGACGTGGGGTTCGCCAGCCTCAGCGCCTTTTCCAAGGCCTTTGCCCAGATCGCCGGGGAAAGCCCTGGCCGCTATCGCCGCCGGTTATGCCAAGCTGCACGGATCGGACCGGATCGCCAGCAAAATTTGCCCGTCGAATCCCTGTCTGGATAGCATACAGGGCTTGGCATCCGCAAGGTCTCTCATGCATTGATGAGGCGTGGAAGACTAATGACATAAGCGAAAAGGCCGCTAACCCAGAGGATTAACGGCCTGCCGTGTCAGTAAGAAAGACGTGTTGCAACTCCTTTCTTACCGCAAGGCATGTTGTAGTGTCAACGGAAAACCATGTGTTTTCCGAACGGGTCGGCTTGTCCTTTTTTATACTGTCGTGATCCACGCCCTCCGCTGGAGGGGCGATGAGTGTTTGCGAGATTCCAAGCGGCCGAGCAAAGCGCGCCGCAAACTTTCGATTGATCTCAGAGCGGGGAGAGACATTCCCGCAGGTGGTTGACCGATATCGGGCTGAGGGGCGGGAGTTCCCCTCCATCAGCGAAATCAGGACATTGGTGGTCCGCGCCGGGCGGTGCCTGACCTACTTCGATGAGGAAACCGGAGAAGAGAAGAAGCTCAATTCCACCCACATACATTTGTGGGACGTGCTGCTCTCGTTCACGAACTTGCGCGATTGGGTCGCCGGTCAGCCCGTGGCGTGGCCGAGCAACCAGTTGATCGGCTCAATGCTGGGGATCGACCCGAGCTACGTTCCTCGGTTGCTGCGCGCCCTGGAAGCGGTCGGAGCCTGCATCCGGGAATACACACATCGTAACCGCCGCCATGGCGCGGGCGGGATCGACATGGCCCCGACCTTCTTTCTGCTGGCGGACCTGCGGTCCCACCTCGACGCGATTCATCAGGATCTGGACGATTACCGGGCCACTCTCGACGCCCGGAAGGTCTGCGAAGACGCGGTTGGTGACGCGGATAAAAATCCAGGTCAGGGTGAACTATTTTCCACCCCAGTATACAAGAACGAGGACTCTCCATCTCGGAGAGATTGTACGACCGTCGCCCCGTTTGTGGATAAGGACGGAGAAGAAAATACGGAGGGCGGCTGGTCGCCGCCCGAAACAATGCATATCGGTCGCTCTGCGCCCGACTCGGCGTCGCTGCGCGACATTTGCTCTTCAGTGGGGTGGCGCAAGGATTGGGCCAACCTGTCCCATCCCGCGATCGTCGAGCACCTGTCGAAATATTCCAGCGCCTTCCGCTGGACCTTGCGGAAACACTTCGGGGTCGATCACCCGGCCAAGGCCACGCATGGGCAAATTCTCGACCTGATCGGGCACCTCAAGGACAAGCGCTTCGCCGACCTGCGGCCCAGCCTGTGGAAATGGGCCGTCGCCAACCATGGCATCAACGCCGCCCTGGCCCTGCTGTTGGCGCTGGAGCGTGACGGCATCCATGACCGGACCAAATACCTCGCGGGCATCCTGAAAAAGAGCCCCGGCGACCGGACGATGAATCCGGCCGAGGGTCTGGCCCGCGCCTTCCACGAAACCGCCGACCGCGCCAAGCGCGAAGGAAGGTTCAATTGAAGACGATCGCTCTGCTTTCCCTCGTCCTCGCGCACGGCATTTTTTCCGGCCTCGTTTGGGCGGATTCACCCGGCGTCGGTCGGGTTCAGTGGGTGATCGATGGCGACACCGTCCAGATCAGCCATGCCGGAGCCCCCGAGGGTGAGCCGGTGCGGGCGCGGCACTTCGATACTCCCGAGAAAGGGCCAAAGGCCCACTGCGAAGCCGAGCGGGTCAAAGCCCGTCAGGCAACCGCGCTCGCCCGCTCGCTGCTGCCGCGCGGAAGCCGCGTGGGTTTGGCCGATTTCGGTCGGGACCGCTATGGCCGCTTGCTGGCGAGAGTGACCCTCGCCGACGGCCGCGACCTTGCCGCCCAAATGATCGAGGCGGGGCTTG
>NZ_AQPH01000032.1 GCF_000442515.1 Magnetospirillum fulvum MGU-K5
GCCAGCGGTGCCCCGGCAGCGATGCGCCGCGCGGTCACCGCGATTTCCGCCTCCAGCGCTTCATCCTCGACGACGCGGGTCAACAGCCCCTTCGCCAGCGCCTCGTCGGCGTCAATCACGCGGCCTTCCAGCAGCAATTCCAGCGCGACAGCGACCCCGGCGACCCGGCGGATTTCGGCCAGCTCGGGATAGGCCATCACCACCGAGATACGGTTGATCGGCACCCCGAAGCGACCGGAGCGAGCCGACAGGCGCAAATCGCAGCAACAGGCCAGTTCCAGCGCCCCCCCGACGCACGCCCCCCAGATCGCCGCGATCACCGGATGGGGGCAAAGCCGCACCGCGTCGAGCGCGGCGCGCAGCACCAGATCGTATTCTTTGGCCTGAGCGGCATCGGCCCGCAGGGTATCGAACTCGTCGATATCGGCCCCAGGAGCAAAGACACTGGTCCCCGCCCCGCGCAAAATCACCACCCGAACCTGCGGATCGGCGGAGAGACTGGTAAATGCCTCGGCCAGCCCCTGCCACATCGGAAGGTTCAAAGCGTTCATTTTTTCCGGGCGATTAAGCGTAACGGTGGCAACACCGTCGGCACGGATGACCTCGATCACGTCAGACATTGCGTCTCCCTGTTTCTGTCTTCTTGCAGGACGGAAGCGATTGTGCCTATAGAGCGCCCACGCGACAAGGCGACACGGCGATCAGAAGAGGGTTCCCCCATGGCAAACACAGTTTCCCGCACCCACGAGCAGAAACAGGCGGCCCTGACCACGGCCCGCATCCTGCTGGAGATCGGGGCGGTCAACTTCCGACCCGAGGAACCCTATATCCTGACCTCGGGCTGGGCCAGCCCGGTCTATGTCGATTGCCGTAAGGTCATCTCGTTCCCGCGCGCCCGGGCCCGCATCTCAGAATTGATGAGCACCGCGATCCTGCGCAATTGCGGTTATGAATCGGTTGACGCCATCGTCGGCGGCGAAACCGCCGGCATTCCCTATGCCGCCTGGATCGCCGACAAGCTCGGCCTGCCGATGCTGTATGTCCGCAAGAAGCCGAAAGGCTTTGGCCGCAATGCCCAGATCGAGGGCGATTTCCGCGACGGCGCCCGCGTGGTGCTGGTCGAGGATCTGGCCTCGGACGGTGCATCGAAGGTCAATTTCGTCAACGCCCTGCGCGATGCGGGCTGCACGATCGATTTCTCCTACGTCGTGTTCTTCTATGGGGTGTTCCCCGGCGCGCTGAAGAGCCTGGAAGAAATCGGGGTCAAGCTCGGCTACCTCGCCAATTGGTGGGACGTGCTGGAAGTGGCGGAACAGGACGGTCCGTTCGACCGTCGCGCCATCGAGGCGGTGCGCTCGTTCCTGCACGATCCGGTGCAGTGGTCGTCTCTGCATGGCGGCCGCAGCGCCTAAGGTGATGGGGGCGGGATCCAGCGGATCCCGCCCTTTAACTTTTCCGGCAGAAGACGGACGTGACTTGACCACCCGGATCGGCCCGGCCAAAATCGCCGACAGATCATAAGCGGCAGCCCATTGGCCCGGTCGCCCCCCCCCCGAACCAGAACCCCCTCCCCACTGAAAGCGAGATGCGCGGGTCTGCCGAGTGCGCAGGGTCTTGACCGTTTGCGGGACGAAGACCACGGTAGGCACCATTCCGGCGACCGCCCCCCTCGGTTGATCGACTCGGGGAACGGCCTTTGGACCCTCCGGCTCGGGAAAGGAAGCAACGGTGCTTGGTTCTATCACGGTTCTGGTGCTCTGCCAGCTTGCCGGAGAAGCCATCGTCCGGCTGTTCGGCCTGCCGCTGCCCGGCCCAGTGGCGGGAATGGTGATCTTGTTCCTGGGATTGCTGATCCGGGGCCGGGTCCCCAAATCGCTTGACCGCGTGACCCGCGGCATCCTCGGCAATCTCGGTCTGCTGTTCGTTCCGGCCAGCGTCGGGGTGATGGTCCAGACCGACATCCTGGTTGCCGAGGCGGTACCGATCGGCGTCGCGGTGCTGGTCAGCACCCTGCTGACGATGCTGGTCAGCGGCCTCACTATGCAGTTGCTCGACCGCAAGGCCCGAAAGGATCAGCCATGAGCTTCGATCCGCGCGCCGCCTGGGACGCCATCATCTCGTCGCCGATGTTCGGCCTGGCCCTCACCTTGCTGGTCTATCAGGGCGCGGTGTGGCTGTTCGAACGCTGTGGCCGCCGACCGGCGATCAATCCGGTGCTGGTGACGATGATTGTGATCATCGCGGTCTTGAGCGTCAGCGGCGTCACCTACCAAACCTATTTCGACAGCGCGAAGATGGTTCACCTGCTGCTGGGACCGGCGACGGTCGCGCTGGCGGTGCCACTGTACCGCCAATTGCCGTCGCTGATCCGCTCGTGGCCCGCCGTGCTGGTAACGGCGGTGGCGGGATCGGCGATGGCGTTGATCAGCGTTGTCGTCTCGGCCCGGCTGCTGGGGGCCTCGCCCGCGGTTCAGCTCAGTCTTGCCCCCAAATCGGTCACCACGCCGATTGCGATGGGGATTTCCGAACGGATCGGCGGCATCCCCTCGCTGACCGCCGTTCTGGTGGTTCTGACCGGGGTGGCCGGGGCAATGTTTGGAACCTGGGTGTTGAATCTGGCCCGGGTACGCTCTCCGTCCGCCCGCGGGCTGGCGTTCGGCATCTCGGCCCACGCCATCGGCACCACCCGCGCCTTCCAGGAAGGCGAGACGCAAGGCGCCTATGCCGGTCTGGCCATCGGTCTGGCTGGTATCGTCACCGCGATCCTGACTCCGCTTCTGATCGGCTGGCTGACCCACATCTAAGCCGCCCGCCCCATTCTTCCGTACCCCCCTTAGGGAGAGATCATGACCTCCACCCCGACCAACCGCACCACCGCCGAGCGAGACATCGAATCGCTCTTTCACCCCTACACCAATCCGATCCGTCACCAGGAAATCGGGCCGGTGGTGATCACCCGCGGCGAAGGCGTCCGCGTCTTCGACGATTCCGGCAAGGATTACATCGAGGGACTGGCCGGTCTGTGGTGTACCGCGCTTGGGTGGGGCGAGGAACGGCTGGTCACCGCCGCTACCGAGCAGATGCGCAAGCTGCCGTTCTACCATCTGTTCGGACATAAGAGCCACGACCCGGCCATCGACCTGGGCGAACGGCTGCTGGCGATGGCCCCGGTGCCGATGGCGCGGGTGTTCCTGACCGGCTCGGGCTCGGAAGCCAACGACACCGCGCTGAAGATGATCCGCTATCGCGCCAACGCGATGGGTCAGCCGAACAAGAAGAAGATCATCGCCCGCGACCGCGCCTATCACGGCGTCACCATCGCGACGGCGTCGCTGACCGGGCTGGCGGTCAATCACCGCTCGTTCGACCTGCCCGACCCGGCGGTGCTGCGCGCCGCCTGCCCGCATTACTATCGCGGCGGCCGTCCCGGCGAGAGCGAAGAGGCGTTCGCAACCCGTCTGGCCGAGGAACTCGAAGCGATGATCCTGGCCGAGGGGCCGGAGACGGTCGCCGCTTTCTTCGCCGAGCCGGTGATGGGCGCGGGCGGCGTGGTGGTTCCCCCCGCCGATTATTTCCCCAAGATTCAGGCGGTGCTCGACAAATACGACATCCTGCTGGTCGCCGACGAAGTGATCTGCGGCTTTGGCCGCACCGGCAAGATGTTCGGGTCCGAGACCTTTGGGATGCGTCCCGACATCATGACGGTGGCCAAGGGGCTGTCGTCCGGCTATCTGCCGATTTCCGGCCTTCTCATCAACGAACGGGTGCTGGCTCCGCTCGTCGCCGAGGCGGGACGGATCGGCACCTTCGGCCACGGCTACACCTATGGCGGCCACCCGGTTTCGGCGGCGGTCGCGGTCGAGACCCTGAAGATTTATGCCGAACGCGACATCCTCGGCCATGTCGCCCAGGTGGCTCCGGTGCTTCAGGATGGGCTGCGCGGCTTTGCCAACCACCCCATGGTCGGCGAAGTGCGCGGGATCGGCCTGATCGCCGCCGTCGAACTGGTCGCCGACAAGGAGACCAAGACTCCGTTCGATCCGGCCTGGGGTGTCGGCGCGGCCCTGGTCGCCCGCGCCCAGGATCACGGATTGATCCTGCGGGCGATGGGCGATTCGATCGCGTTCTCGCCCCCGCTGATCATCACCGCCGACGAAATTTCCGAGATGCTGTACCGCTTCGCTCTGGCGCTGGCCGACACCGCCGCCTGGGTCGCCGAGCGGCGCTGATCCTCCCTCACCGGATGGGGGGGACGTGCCCTACCCGGCGCGAGCCCCCCTTCCAAGCGAAAAATCAGCAATACCCGGACGGGAAGTGAGGAAAATTACCTCAAGTACACTTGCAACGTCCCTTTTCGATCCACTAGGATCGGCGCCTGTTCCGGTTCGCTCTGCGCAAGGGCGGATCGGGCAGAGTTTTGACGCTCACCGCCCGCTCGTGCGAACGATCGCAGACGTCCCCTGCGGGCAATGTAGTTGGCTCGAACCGCCGGGAGATGGGGGGGTTTCCTCCCCCGGTAGGTCGGAGGGAGGACTGGGATGGATTACGAGCACTATTTTTCTAAGCGGATTGCCGATCTCAAGGCCGAAGGCCGCTATCGTGTCTTCGCCGATCTCGAGCGGATCTGCGGCCGCTTCCCGGTCGCGCTGAACCATCGCGACGGCAAGACCGTTGAAGTCGTGGTGTGGTGCTCCAACGACTATCTCGGCATGGGCCAGCGCCCGGAAGTGATCGCCGCCACCCACGAGGCGCTTGATCGCTGCGGCGCCGGTGCGGGTGGTACCCGTAACATTTCGGGCACCAACCACTATCACGTCCTCCTCGAAGAAGAGATGGCCGACTTCAACGCCAAGGAAGCGGCGTTGCTGTTCACCTCGGGCTATGTCGCCAACCAGACCGTCCTGTCGACGCTGGGCGCCACCATCCCCGGCTGCA
This sequence comes from Magnetospirillum fulvum MGU-K5, assembly GCF_000442515.1. Taxonomy (GTDB): domain Bacteria; phylum Pseudomonadota; class Alphaproteobacteria; order Rhodospirillales; family Magnetospirillaceae; genus Phaeospirillum; species Phaeospirillum fulvum_B. The sequence continues at coordinate 4,936 of NZ_AQPH01000032.1, forward strand.
TCATCTTCTCGGACGAGCTGAACCACAATTCGATGATCGAGGGCATCCGCCACGGCCGGTCGCCCAAGCAGATCTTCCGTCACAACGACGCCCAGGACCTTGAGCGCCTGCTTGCCGCCGCGCCCAAGGATGCGCCCAAGCTGGTCGCGTTCGAGTCGGTCTATTCGATGGACGGCGACATTGCGCCGATCGCCGAAATCTGCGACGTCGCCGAAAAGTACGGCGCGATGACCTATCTCGACGAAGTCCATGCCGTCGGCATGTATGGCGAGCAGGGCTCGGGTGTCGCCGAACGTGATGGCCTGCGCGACCGCATCACCATCCTTCAGGGCACGATGGCCAAGGCGATCGGCGTCGTCGGCGGGTATATCGCCGCCAGCAACGCCTGCGTCGATTATGCCCGCAGCTTCGGGCCGGGCTTCATCTTCTCGTCCTCGATGCCGCCCGCGACCGCCGCCGCCTGCCTTGCCAGCATCCAGTACCTGCGCAAGCATCCGGAACTGCGCGAGAAGCATCAGGAACGCGCCGCCACCTGCAAGCGTCGCCTGTCCGAGCGTGGCATTCCGGTGCTGCCGTCGGTCAGCCACATCATCCCGGTGATGGTCGGCAATGCCTCGCTGTGCAAGCAGGCCAGCGACATGCTGCTGTCGGACTACAACATCTATGTTCAGCCGATCAACTACCCCACCGTTCCGGTCGGGACCGAGCGTCTGCGCATCACCCCCACCCCGCTGCACGACGATTCGATGATGGATCATCTGGTCGAATCGTTCTGCGCCGTGTGGGACCGCCTCGGCATCGCCAAGGCGCAGGAGCAGAAGGCGGCCGAATAAGCCGTCTCGCCCCTCTCAGGCGTTAAATACGGAAACGGCGGGGGACTTTCCCCCGCCGTTTTTGTTTGGCCGTCACCGATAAAAAAACGCCGCCCGGATGGTCCGGACGGCGCCTTATATCATGCCGCGCGGATCGAACCCGATCCGCGCGAGCCCCTCATTCGCCGGGCGCTGCCCATCCGGGCCGCTGGGCTCCGCGCCACGAGGCGCGCGGCCCTTCGGGCCTAACCAAACAGCATAAGTTTCACTCAAAGAGCCGTTTGGTATTATCCCTCTTAGAGACCGTGATATTGCTTGAACCAGTCGATGAAGCGCGGCACGCCGACACTGATCGGCGTGGTGGGGGCAAAGCCGACATCGCGGGCAATCGCCGAGATGTCGGCGGCGGTTTCCTTGACGTCGCCCGGCTGCATCGGCTCGAACACATAATTCGCCTTGCGGCCCAGCGATTGCTCGACCAGACCGATGAAATCCATCAGCCGTTCCGAGCGGTTGTTGCCGATATTATAAAGCCGATAGGGCGGCTCGGCACCGGTATCGGGCGGCGGGTTATCGAGCACACCGACGATTCCGGACACGATATCGTCAATGAAAGTGAAATCGCGCCGCATGTCACCATTGTTGAACACCCGGATCGGCTCGCCGGCGATGATCGCCTTGGCGAATAGATAGGCGGCCATGTCGGGGCGTCCCCACGGGCCATAGACGGTAAAGAACCGCAGGCCAGTGGTGGGGATGCGGAACAGGTGGCTGTAGGAATGGCTGATCAGCTCGCCCGCGCGCTTGGTCGCGGCATAGAGCGAGATCGGGGTATCGACGCGATCCTCGACCGAGAAGGGGAGCTTGGTGTTCGAGCCATAGACCGACGATGAGCTGGCATAGACGAAGTGGCGACAGACGGGCAACCGCCGCGCCAGTTCCAGCATCACCAGATGGCCTTCGACGTTGGAATGGGTGTAATCGTGCGGCGCGGTCAGGGAATGGCGCACCCCGGCCTGGGCCGCCAGATTGATGATGGCGTCGATGCCGGGATTGGCGCGCTCGATTTCGGCCACAGCAGCGCGGTCGGCGATATCGGCCCGCGCAAAGGAAAAGCCGGGGAATTCCCGCAGCCGAGCAAGCCGCATTTCCTTCAACGCGACATCGTAATACGGGTTGAGATTATCGAGGCCAAGAACCGACTCACCCCGCTCCAGCAGGCGCAGAGAAGTGTGATAGCCGATGAAACCGGCGGCTCCGGTAACGAGAACGGTCATCTTGCAAAAGCCCCTTGTGTCTTAAGCGGTCTGATATAGCCTGATCCCAGCGGGAAATCACCCCCCTTTCCCAAAGCGGGGGACACCGCCCTCATCGCGCGGGCGGAGAATCGACCTGTTTACGCTTGTTTCGTTTGACATCCCGGCCGCGGTCCGTATAGTTCCGCCCTCTCTCCCGAGAAAACGGGCGGGCGCCCCTTTGGTGTGCTCACCCTCCCCCGGCTGTGCCGGACCAGGGCTATCGGGACAATCGTGAACCGATTAATTCGGACCGAAGGACGACCATGAGCAAGCGTATCGAAGCAAAGTTTAAGATTAACCGCCGCCTGGGCGCCAATCTGTGGGGCCGTGGCAAGAGCCCGCTCGCGCGTGGCAAGGAAAACCCCCCGGGCCAGCACGGTCAGCGCCGCAAGAAGCCTTCGGACTTCGGCACCCAGCTGATGGCGAAGCAGAAGCTGAAGGGTTACTACGGCAACATCGGCGAGAAGCAGTTCCGCCGCCTGTATGACGAGGCCGTGCGCCGTCGTGGCGACACCTCCGAGAATTTGATCGGCCTGCTGGAAAGCCGGCTCGACGCCGTGGTCTACCGCCTCAAGTTCGCGCCCACCCCGTTCGCCTCGCGTCAGCTGGTCAACCATGGCCACGTCCGCGTCAACGGCAAGCGCGTCAACATTCCGAGCTATCAGGTTCGTGAAGGCGATGAAATCTCGGTCAAGACCAAGTCGAAGGATCTGGCTCTGATCGTCGAAGCCTCGCAGTCGCCCGAGCGTGACGTGCCCGATTACCTCGAAGTCGATCACAAGGACATGAAGGGCAAGTTCGTCCGTATCCCGAAGCTGGCGGACGTTCCCTACCCGGTCCAGATGGAACCGAACCTCGTCGTCGAATTCTATTCGCGTTAAGAGGGTTTCTATTGCGGCCCCTCCTCTCCCGAGCGGAGGGGCCGTTATTTTCTGTCGCACCTTTTGCGTCGCGAATCCCCGACAGATCGGCCGTTGCCAGCCTGTCCGGTTCAGACTAAGGTGCCTCCCACCCTGGTGGGGCGTCGCCAAGCGGTAAGGCAGCGGTTTTTGGTACCGCCATTCGGAGGTTCGAGTCCTCCCGCCCCAGCCACCTTCCCCAATAGTTTCGAGCTAAACCCGGTGCCGTCGAGTCTTCGACGGCGGCATTGTTGCGTCCGGACGCGACAAGACAGGCGGTCCGAACGGACACACCTGCCTGACCCAAACGATGTCACCCTTATTTGGTCAGAATCAGCTTGTTCTGACGGGTGACCCGAAGCGTGTATTCGCACCCTTCGTGCTCAATAATCAAAGCCTTGCGATTCGATAGCAACGCTTGGCTGCTGATCTTCGCAAAAGCGGAATCGTCGGGGCGGCAAAGCGTCAGCGTCCCCCACCCGTCCGACTCTTCCCCCCGGTCACGCGGTACCGACATAGCCCCCTCCCCTCGTCTGGTTCTGTCCCCCATCACATCGTCCGGTCGGATTATTCCGGAACGTAAACCATCGAGCCGTCCTTGAGACGATAAGCGATTCCGGCCTTGGCCCCTTCGCCCTGGCCGATGCTGCCGCTCGATTTATAGCGGTCGAGCTTCTGCCCATCTTTGACCACGATCTCCATGTTGGGCTGGCCGGGATTCTTGATCATTGTCACCTGATCGGCGCTGAACGGATTCATCGGATTGCTGGCGACCGCAAGCAGCAGGGCGGCGATCACCACCAGAAACACGTCGATCAGATTGACCACCGACAAGATCGGATCGTCGGCATCGCTTTCTTCAAGCAGTCGGGAGGTCATTGCGCCGCCTCCATCGTCAGGACCGCATCCACCGCCCGAGACGACAGAATCGCGGCATCGGGGCATGGGCGCAGGCGATCGATCGCGATCATATCCTCGGCGTACCAACGGCGACGAACATTGACGACCCAATAGGCCAGCGACGCCGCCACCAGCGACAGGATCACCGCAGAGAACGCGACGGTCAGATTACCGCCGACGGCGGCGAAATTGCCATCGGCCAGCGATTTCAACGCCGGTCCCATCGGAATCATCGTTGCGACCAAGCCCAGCATCGGGGCGACCCGGCTGACAATTCGGGCGCTTTCCAACCGGCGAAAGGCCAGGGTTTCCAACTCGACCGCGTTCATGTGGCGATTGCCCCGCCACGTTTCGATAAGATCGAATCCGGCTGGGTCGTCCTGTCGCCGCTGCCGCATCTGCCACAGAAAGCCGCCGACGGCGTAAAAGGCGTAGAGGAACAGGGCCACGACCGCGACAAGGACGGGGATCTGGAACAATTGGCTGGCACCATAGAGAAGGTCTTCGAGGTGAAACGCCATGGTTAGGCTCCGTGCGAAAGTGAAGAGAGGGAAAGCCCCGGCTGGCTCCGCCGCGCCTGCCGCACCAGCCCACCAACCAGGGCGGACATGATCACCAGGGCCGACAGAAGAGCGGTCCAGTCGAGCGGGACCGGGGATGAATCCGGCTGTTTTTCCAGCTTTTGACCGCTGACGGTCTGGGTCGGCGCCGCAGGAGCGGCCGATTGCGGCTGGGCGGGCGACGCGGGCTGGGCCGAAAGCCCATAGCCCGCCGCCTGGGCGACGAATTCGGTGAATTTGGCGTTGTCGCTGACGATATCGTGGCGGCTGGCCAGATCTTGCCAACGGCGCGCCAGATCGGCGACGGTCTGGGACTCGGCGTGCCAATAATCCTTGCGCACCGCTTCCAGCATCCGCTCGATCATCTGGGCCTGAGCCTGGGGATGGGTCTTTTCGAACCATTCGTTGACGCCCAGCTTGTATTTGTCATCGACATAGACCGCCTTGAACTCGGCCCATTGGTCGTCGCGAACCGTTTCCGGCGCGGTGGCCTGCCATCCCCACAGATTATTGACGCTGTCGAGGATTTCGATCGCGCCGCTATAGCCTTCCTTCTGGGCCTTCTCGATCCAGCCGGGATGGAGATAGCGGGACTTCAGATCGCGGGCGAGGAAGCCCGCGGCGGTTTCGGTGCGCGGACGCCCGGCTTCGCGCAGATTCGAGATATAAAGCGCGGGCGACTGACCCGACAGATGCCGCACCGCGAGCGAGATGCCGCCCAGATATTGGAACGGGTCGTCGGTGGTCAGCATCCCATACAGGTTCGACGACCGGGACAGCACCGCCCCCTTCACCCCTTTCAGATGCTCGGCAAAGGCGTTGACCGGCGGCTTTTCACCCCAGCGCGATTCGTCCGGGCCATAGGCGAACTGCATCCGGTCGAGATACAGCCCGGCCAGCTTGCGCTCGCCCTCGGCCCGGTTCTCCTTGCCGTCGGCACCGGTGCCCCAACTGTCCGACGCCAAGGTAGCGCCATCGAGTCCGGTGCCATAGGCCCCGGATTCCGATGAGAACAGCCGGGTCCGGGCCAGACGGGCCGCCTCGTCCGCCGCGACTCCCTGACCGCGCAAGGTCGCTTCGACCGCGTTGGTATGGGCGGCGATCGCGTTGCCCGGCTCGCTCAACCGGCTGGTCTGGGCAGCGGCCTCGGCCAGCCATTTCATCAGATTGGGAAAGTGATCGCGGTACAGCCCGGTGACGGAAATCACCGCATCAACACGCGGACGCTTCAACTCGGCGGCGGGGATCACCTCAATCCCGATCACCCGTCCGCCCTGATCCCATTTCGGGCGCACCCCCATCACCGCCATCGCCTGGGCTTCCAGAACGCCGAAGTGACGCATCGTTTCGACCGACCACAGGGTAAAGGCCAGCTTGTCGGGGAATTGGCCGGTACTGTCGCGGTGCTGGGCGATCAGCTTTTCCGCCGCCTCGCGCCCGGCCTCCCACGCCTCGCGGGTCGGCACCCGCGACGGATCGAAGCCATAGAGATTGCGCCCGGTGGGCAAACTGTCGGGATTGCGGATCGGATCGCCACCATACGAGGTCGGGATCATCCGCCCGGACAGACCGGCCAGCAACGATTGGGTCTCGCGCGGGGCCGACAGCGCCAACCAATAGCCCCGCCCCTTTTCGATCAGATCGGCAATCGCCTGCTTGCCCTGATACGGCTCGCCCCGGCGGACATGACGGTCAAGCAACGCCCAGGCGGCGGTCTGTTTCAGCTTGGTATAATCGCCGACGACGCTTTCCTCGGGATCGGCGGGGTTCAGAGCGGTCAGCAACGGCTTGCCCAACATCTGCATCACGGTGAACAGGCGGTCGTCCGGGGCGGCGGGTTGGCCAAAATGGGCCAGCCCGATCGGCTGCTGCGCCAGCGCAAGCTCGTGCAGATGGGTATGCAGGGCATCGACGAAATGGCGAAAATCGCGCTCGATCGCCTCGGGCGTCAGTCCCATGTCCTTGTCCAGGGTCAGACTTTTGGCCTGGGCGCGGATCTCGGCGGCGGTCTTGGCGCGGACCTCGCCCTCGTCCATCGACAGCCACGTATGAAGCAGATCGTGCAGCCGGGTGATGTCGCCATGCAGCCCGGCCGGACCAAAGAACGGCGTCGCGTGCGAGATCGTCACCGCCCGGCCACGCCGCTTGGCCTGGAGCGCCTCGCCGATATTATCGACGATATAGGGATAGAGAACCGGGAGGTCGCCCAGCACGAGGTAGGGGAAGTCCTCGACCGCCAGACCGCGTTCCTTGCCGGGTTGCCATTCCTGGGTGCCGTGGGTACCGAAGTGAATCAGCGCGTCGGCGCGGAACTGATCGCGCGCCCACAGATAGGCGGCAAGATAGGCATGGGACGGCGGCGCCTTGGTGTCGTGGTACAGCGCCTTTTCGCGGTCGTCGAGCCGTTCGCCGCGCGGCGGTTGCGGCAGAATCGTCAGATTGCCGAGCGACAGGCGGGGAATCACGAACGAGCGTTCGAACAGGTGGCGGACCACCATCCCCGACTGTTCCGGCTGGCCCCAGCGATCGAGAATCGGACGGCGCACCGTTTCGGGCAGGCTGTCGAACCACGCTTTGTAGCGCGCCACCGGCAGCTTGGCCGCCAGTCCCTGTTGCAGCAGGGATTCGGCCTCGCCGTCGCGATAATAGGGGCGCAGCATCGCCGTCATCTGCTCGATCAATTGATCGGAGGTGCGCGGCGTGACGCGGTATCCCGCCTCCTGCATCGCCGCCAGCACGGTTTCGAGACTCTGGGGTACGTTAAGGAACGAGGCCCCCAGATTCTTTTCGCCCGCAGGGTAGTTATAGAAGAACAGCGCCACCTTCTTGTCGGCGGCGGGCAGGCGCTGAAGCCGGACCAGCCGTAGCGCCTTGTCGATCGCGGCCTTGGCCTGACGTTCGATCGGCCGGATCGCGCCGTCGCTGGCCCGGTTGACGCTGGCGATCAGCGGATCGGCGATCCCGGTATATTCGGGTTGGGAGAGATAGAACGGAATGTCCTGGGTCGCGATGCCGACCGGGTCTTTTTCCCAATCCGTCTGCTCGCCCTTGCGGTAGGGCATCGCCTGAATCACCGGCAGGCCAAGCGCCTCGAACTCGGCCTTGCGGCCCTCGGGGTTCAAGACGATCTGGGTGTTGACGATCACCGAGGCGATCGGCTTGCCCGCAACCGACATCAGCCGGGTGATTTCACCATTGGCCATCGGCGAGACATAGACCGCCAGCGGCACCGCTCCGGCGCTTTCGATCCGGTGGATCAGGTCGTCGATAAAGCCGGTGACCTCGGAATCGATATGGGTGCGGTGGATCAACAGCCCGATCACCGGCCCTGGCTTGGCCAGATCGATCCCCTTCCAACTCAGATAAGCCTCGGCGGTGGCAAAGATGCGCGGCCCGTATCCGGGGTGATAGATGCCGGATTCGGGGAAGACCATCGCCTCGGCGCAAGCCGGGCCGCCGGTGTGGAACAGTGACTGGTTCATCTGGCACAGGAAGCCGGCGAAATTGGCCCGCCCGCCATTGATGAAATAGCGGTGAAGCCGGGCGGCGGTCTCTTCGTCCACGCCGTTCGAAAGGGCGCGGTTGGATTGCATCCAAATCCAGGGCGCCGACACAGCGGGCAGCAGCGGGGCCAGTTTCGACTGGGCCGTTCCCAGGGCCGATCCGAACGGGGCATCGATCACGACCAGATCATGGCCGGACAGATCGTCCGGACGCAGTTCGGTGCCGGGCCGGTCGATGAAGCGGTACTCCATCTCGATCCCGGCCGCCTGGGCCAAGGGGGCGATTGCCTCGTACTTCCCCGCCTGCATCGGCGCGGCGGACAAAATCAGCAGCGACCGCGCCGAAACCGGAGCCGCCCCGAACAGGGTGCCGATCAGAAGCGCCAACAGCGCCCAGGCGCAGAGCCGCAGATAAACAGACGAAACCATCAGGCTCTCCAGATCAACGCAGAACGAAATGCACCGGAACCTGGACCCAGGCCTCGGTGTGACGCCCATTCCAATAGGCCGGTTCGAAGGTCCAGCCGCGAACCGCCGCCTCGGCCGCCGTATCGAGCAGGCGAAAGCCCGAGGTCTCCCAGATACGAACATCGCGCGGGCGGCCATCGGTCCCGACCAGGGCGCGGACCAGCACGGTGCCCTGCTGGTTGGTGTCCATCGCCCGCTTCGGGTACGACGCCGGGGCCGGGGGATGCCGAAAGCGTGGCACCGTGATCAATGGCGGCTCGGCCGGAACCGGGTCCGGATCTCGCGCCTGCTCCGGTTCCGGCTCCGGCCCCGCCGGGCCGACCGCCGGGGCGAGAGGCAGAGCCGCCGGAACAGACGGCTTGGTCACCTCGCGCACCGGGGATGGCGGCGGCGGTTTGGTGGGACGCGAGACCGGGCGGGGCGTCGGCTGCGGACTCACATCGGGCGGCCTGGGATCGCTCCGGGCCGGAGCAACCGACGGGGCGGGCCGCTCCGATGCCAACGTCACCCATGTCACCGACAGAGACGCGGCCGGAACCGCCACCGCCAACGGGGGAGACGGCGGCGGTCTGGTCGCCCAGATCAACAATCCGCCATGAACCCCGGCCGAAATCAGCAAGGCACCAAGATAGGCCGGGGGCGAAGGCCGGATGTCGATCCGTCTGTCCACTTAGAATTGCCGACTGAGCGTCAGCTTCAGATTGCGACCGGGATCGCGGGTGCTGGCGAGGTGGGGGCGATAGGATTTGTCGAACAAATTATCGACGGCGAATTGAATGCGGGTTCCCTCGGCCGGGCCGTCGCTGGGAGTCCACCCGGCAAACAGATCGTGCAGGGCATAGCCGCCGGTCGGCAACCCGCCGGTCGGCACGTCCTTCTGACTGCCGACCATCGTGCCGCGCCAACCGAAATCGAGATCGGCATCAATCCAGCGGCCGCCCAGCATCAGGGTCAGCTTGTCGGCGGGAATGCTCGACAGCGGCGATCCGCTCTCGGAATCCTCGCCCTCGATATGCGCCGCGCCCAGGCTGGCGAACAGAATCGTCATGTCGTAATTGGCTTCGGCCTCGATTCCCTTGATCTCGGCCTTGCCGACATTGACATAGCGGGTGGTGGTGGCCCCAACGATCTGATCGATGAAATTATCGACCGAGTTGGCATAGGCCGAGACCTTGGCCCGCAGCTTGTCGTTGGACTGGAAGACGTCGCTGAACTTCAGATTGACGCCGACTTCCTTGTTATGCGCCGTTTCCGGCTTCAGGTCGGGGTTGGCGATGAAGGTGTTGCCGGGATAATGCTGGCCGCCGACATAAAGCTCAGTCAGAGACGGAGCCCGGAACGCCTCGGCATAGGTGCCCCAAAGCTGAAGCCACGGTGCCGGGGTGACCTTGATTGTGGCCTGCGGCGAGAAATGCTCGCTGGTGACATCCTCGCGGCCCGCACGTTCATTTCCGATCCGATCATAGCGTCCGCCGACGATGAGGCTGAGAACCGGCAGCAACGTCACTTCGTTCTGGGCAAAGGCCCCGAACGTGTCCTGATTGGCGCGGGGGAAGCTGTCACGGGCGGCCCCGTTGCGGGTCGCCTTTTGCTGATCGGTCAGATAATCAATGCCATAGGTCAGGGCATGGCCGACCCCCACCGTCGAGAATCGCGAGGTGTTGGACAGATCGAGACCCTGGGTTAGCAGCTTGGTCTGGTCGCGCCGATACGAACTCTTGCGGTCTTCCTCGATCGCCAGATTGGTCTGGTGCAAGGTGGCGTGGGCGTCCAGCCACTTCAGATCGCTGGGGGCCAACGCCCAGTTCAGCGCGATGGTATCTTCCGAGGTCTTGCGCTTCACCAGCGGGTTCGAGGCGGTGACCGTATCGCCATCGGCATTGCTGGGAGCGTCGAGGGTATCGCGGAACTGCATCCCCATCAGGCCGATTGTGTGGCCGTCGCCCAGCTTGACCGAGCCCTTGACCATCCCGCTGCCGATATCGTCGCCGGAATAGGGAACCTTGTCGCCATTGCCGTCTTTGGTATTGCCATCGTGACGTCGGGTCACGCTGGCGAGAAGGTCGACCGCGTCAATCGGACGGGCAAAGGCGGTCATCGACGCCATCTTTTGCGCATTGGCGCTCTGGAAGCCGACGGTGCCGACCCCGCCCCACGTTTCGCCGGGACGAAGGAAATCGGCGGCATCCTTGGTCCGCATGTTGATGACACCGCCCAAGGCCCCGCTGCCATACAGCACCGAATTGGGGCCGCGCTGAACATCGACTTCTTTCAACAGCAGCGGATCAAGGAAGAACCGGCCCTTGTGCCCGGCATTGAAGGTCTTGCGCGCCCCGTCGATCGTGGTGACGACCCGGTCATCCGACATGCCGCGAATATTGGCACTTTGCGCCGAACTGCGGGTGCCGCCGCTGATGGTGACGCCGGGAATGTCTTCCAGCAGATCGCCCACGGTCTGGGGCTGCTCCCGCTCGATTTCCTCCCGACCGATCACCGTTACCGCAGCGGCAGCATCGGCGACGCTTTGCTGGGTGCGGGTCGCGGTTGTCGTCACCGCATCAAGCGCAGTGACCGGAACCGGATCGGCGGCAAAAGCGGCCAGCGGAAACAAGGACGCGGAAACAGAAAGATACAGACCGGAACGCAAAGCCATGCCGAATCACTCCAACGCAAGGACCGTTGTTTGCAAGGAGGCGTGGCTGGCTGCCGCGGGGGGAGCGGGCTGGCTGGCTATTCCCGGGCGGCATTTTATGAGATTGAGAGTCGTTTGCAATAACAAAGACAGGCCGCCCCCCGATACCAGGGCGAAAGGAACGGTGCCGGACGTTCTCGTATCCAAATCGGACAAAGCGAGGCACGACTGCCCGCCTCGGTCTGGCTCAGTCAAACGGCCAGAGCGCGCGGCCGCCACGAGGAGCGGAGGAGTGGGAACAGTCCGGTCTTACTCGATGCCGTCGCGGAGAATTTTGAAGCAGAAAAACACATCGCCCACGACGGCGACGAGATGAACAAAGGCCCAGATCCATTCACCCTCGGCCACCGAAACAAGCAACTCAGCGGACGCGCCGGGAAGCTGGGCAAGGAGAACGAAGCAGAGGAGAGGCCTGAATATCCAGCCTGGAGACATCCGATAAATCCTTTATTCTCGCTTGAAATATCATACCCGCCCTGGCGGCCGAAAGGGAGGCGCCCCACCGCCGCCCTGTGTTGAGGTCCTATAGATGGCGGTACCAGAAGCGGGCGTCAATCAAACAGCAAAAAGACGACCGGCCCGCCAGACAAGTGTCGGGCGGGCCGGGTGAATCGTCAGCAAGGACAGCGCCTCACCCCATAAATCGGGCAGATCAGCCTGGGATCAATTGGCGGATCTCGTGTTCGGCCGCCTCCAGCGCCTTGGCGCGGGCTTCCGGACCCATCGCGACGCCTTCGGCACGGATGACGGCAATGTCGGTGATGCCCAAGAAACCGAGAATGGCGCGCAGATAGGCTTCCTGGTGATCGAGCGCGGTTTCATAGGGCGTTCCGGCATACAGACCGCCCCGGGCCGAAGCGATGATCACCTTGCGCCCGCCCGCCAGACCGATCGGCCCGGTTTCGGTATAGCGGAAGGTCCGCCCCGCCTGGGACACGCGATCGATCCACGCCTTCAACTGGGTGGGGAGCGAGAAATTGTACATCGGCGCGCCGATCACGACGACATCGGCGGCCAGGAACTGATCGACCAGATGGTCGGTGCGAGCCAGTTCCTCGCGCTGCGCCGCGTTCAGCGTGTCGAGGTTGCGGAACTTCACCACCTGGATCAGTTCGCCGGTCAGGTGGGGCGGCGGGGTCTCGACCAGATCGAGGTGAGTGACCTCAAGGCCTGGATGGGCCTCGGTCAGGGCCGTAACGATCGATTTCGTCAGCAGACGCGAGACCGAGGCATCGGCCAGAGGGCTGGAATCGATATGCAGTACCTTCATCGGGAACGTCCTATCGTTTTGAATGGGGGGATTAATCAAGGTCGAACAGCAGAAATTCGGCCCGCTCTGGGGCGGTGATCCGGATCGTCTCTTCGTTTTCGATCGCGGCACCATCGCCGGATGCCAGCGCGACGCCGTTGACCGAGAGCTGTCCATCGACGACCTGAATCCAGACACCCCGCCCGGCAGTGAGCGGATGGGAAAGCGCGGTCCCGCCCTCCAGCAGCGCGGCATAGACCCGGACATCGCGATGAGTGGTCAGGGCGGCCCCCGACCCTTCGGGACCGGCGATCAGGGCCAGGACATTATGCTTATCCGCGTCGGACACGGCTTCCTGGTGGTATGAGGGCGGCAATCCCGGACGCGGCGGCTCGATCCAGATCTGAAGCAGGCGAACATCCTCGCTGACCGATGCGTTGACCTCACTGTGGCGAATGCCGGTTCCGGCGTTCATGTACTGAACATCGCCCCGGCGCAGCACACCCGTCGATCCGGTGGTGTCTTCGTGGGTCAGTTCCCCGGCGACGACATAGCTGACGATCTCCATATCACGGTGACCGTGCATCCCGAACCCGGTTCCGGGGCGGACGATATCGTCATTAATCACCCGCAGCGCCCGGAACCCCATGTGGGCGGGATCGAAATAATCGGCGAAGGAAAAGGTGTGATGGCTGTCCAGCCAACCGTGGTTGGCGTGGCCGCGCGCATCGGCGGGGCGCAGAACAAGGCTCATATCTCTTCTCCGAAACCGGCGAAATACCGTTAAGGCAGCTTGCGCCGGATCGCAGAGAGAGACAATCTACCAACTCAGAGACTAACTGTTGCGGATAGAGCAACAATCATGGATCGTCTGGCCGCGATGACCGCGTTTGCCCGTGTCGCCGAAACGGGATCGTTTTCGGAAGCGGCCCGACGGTTGCGCAGTTCGAAATCGGTGGTCAGCCGCCAGATCGCTGCTCTGGAAAGCGAGTTGGGGGTGCGCCTGCTCCATCGCAGCACCCGGGCCCTGACCCTGACCGAAGCGGGACGCAGTTATTTCGACCAGCTTGTCCGCATCCTGGCCGACATCGATGAAGCCAACCTGTCGGTCAGCCATCTTCAGGCTGCCCCGCGCGGCCGATTGCGGGTCAATGCGCCAATGAGCTTTGGCATCCGCCACCTTGCCCCGGCGATCCCGGATTTCCTGGCCCGCTGCCCCGAGGTCGAAATCGACTTGACCCTGAATGACCGCTTCGTCGATCTGGTCGATGAAGGGTTCGACATGGCGGTGCGGATCGGCCAGTTGATCGAGTCCAGCCTGGTGGCGCGCCGACTGGCCCCGCTGCGCCGGGTCGTCTGTGCCAGCCCGGCCTATCTGGCGGCACGGGGCATCCCAACCACGCCGGACGACGTCGCCGGGCACGAATGCCTGTGCTACAGCAACATGTCGGCTGGGAATGAGTGGAAATTCGTCGATCGCGACGGCCGCCCCTGGCCGGTCGAGATCAAGGGCCGCCTGCGGATCAATAACGGTGACGCGATCCGAGTCGCGGCCTTGAACGGGCTGGGGCTGGCCTGCCTGCCGACTTTTATCGTCGGCGAGGATCTGCGGGCGGGGAGTCTGGTCCCGGTGCTGACAGAGGTGACGCACCAGGACGGGGCGGTGTTCGCCGTCTATCCCCACGCCCGCCTGCTATCGCCCAAGGTGCGGGTCTTTATCGATTTCCTGGCCGAACGCTTTGGGCCAAATCCGCCCTAAGCGCCGCACTCAGCGGGCGATGGTCGATTGGCTGGCGGCAGGCAGCCAGTAATCGCGGTCCCGCAGAGTCAAAGTCGAGATCGTCTGTTCGCTGCTGCGATTATCGCATGAGGCCAGCCGGGCATGCGGGATACCGTCGACGGTGATGCGGATCGCGACCACCTTCCACATCCGCCCGCGCGGATTGATAGATTTGACGAAGCGGTCGCCTTCGCTGACACCGCACGTTTCGACACTGTACATCTGGCACATCCCCGATGGGCGACCGTTTCCGCCGAGAGACCGGCGAAGCAGCTCTGTTAGCCCGGAATGGGAAGACCCTCCGGACTCTAGGGCCGAGCCGGAGGACGAACCCGATTATCGCAAGAGGTTGGCGAAAAGGGAAGAAAATGCGACACGTTCTAAACGCCTATGCCTTTCTAAGGCGCGTGTCGCTGCCCCCCTACTTCCAGCGAATCTCGAAGACGCAGGCCGGAGCACCCGCCGCCGCACAGGCGATCTCGGTGACTCGGGCAGCGGGATTGACCAGGGTCGAGAAAATGCGCTCGAAGGTCGCGCTGTAGAAATCGCACAGCGGCCGGTCGGCGGTGGTTCCCCGCGCGGTGGGGCAATTGGCGATGGTGATTCGCACCGGATGCCCGGCTTCATAGGAAAAGTGGCCGCTGCCCGCGAAGGTCCAGGCATGTTTGCCAATCGCCTGAAGCAGGGTCTTGGCGGCCAGACCGGCGGGCAACACCTTCAACACCCGCTGGGCCGGACGGGGAATCCGGTTGGCGAGCAGATAATCGCCGGTCCGCAGCCCGGCATCCCACGAGGCACGGGCGGCGGCGTCCAGCCCGATCCCGGCGCGCACCGCGTGATGCAGGCGGATGACCTCGGTTTCCTCGACCATCGTCGTCGGCGGATTGGTCAGATAGGCCGACAATCCGGCATCGGCGAACAGCTCGGCGGTCCGCGCCTCGCCCTGCTGTTCCCGCAATGCCTCGGCCATCCGGATGATTGAATTCGGCCCGATCCGCGCGGGACCGGAAGAATCGGGATGGGACGTCATGGCCTGCGGCTCCTTGGATCGGGTGGCATGGGCGGTTCGAACGATCGGAGCAGAACCATAACCGACCGAGAAGACGTGTCAAAGAGGTCAGAAAACAAAGGTGATATCTTCGGAGCGCAGCGACTGGCGCGCTGAGCGCCCGCGAGCCCATGCGAGCGAGAGCCAAGCGAGGGGACCGAGCGCCCGGCGATTGAGGGACATACAACGAGCCAATCGACCGAGAAGACGTGTCAAAGAGTCCAGGAACCAATTGCGGCGGCTGGTCCTTATGAAATATCATCCGCGCCTCGCACTTCGGGGGGAGCAGGCGGATTTTTCACCTAGACCTTCTTCGACGAAACGGCCGTCCCGTGGCTGACGCCCGGGATCATGCCCGTCCCTGCTGGACGGGACGGGGGGGAGACCCGATCGGCGCCGTTGCGCGACACATCATCCAGTTCGGAGCGGTATGACCATGCGCGTTGTTTTTCCTTTTTCGGCGATCGTCGGTCAGGACGAGATGAAGCAGGCCCTGTTGGTCGCGGCGGTTTCGCCGACCATCGGCGGCGTCCTGGTTCTGGGGGATCGCGGCACCGGCAAGTCCACCGCCGTGCGCGCCCTGGCGACTCTGTTGCCGAAGATGGCAGTGGTGACGGGCTGTCGGTATAGCAGCGACCCTGCCACGGACGAAAAGAAGTGCGTCGATGGCTGCAACGGCCACCACGGCGTCAATGGGCAAAAGCCCGAAGTCTCTTATGTTCCGGTTCCGGTGGTCGATCTGCCGCTGGGCGCGACCGAAGACCGCGTCGTCGGTGCGCTCGATCTCGAACGCGCCCTGACCCAGGGCGTCAAGGCGTTCGAACCCGGCCTGCTCGCCCGCGCCAATCGCGGCTTCCTTTATATCGACGAAGTGAACCTGCTTGAGGATCACCTGATCGACGTTCTGCTCGACGTCGCCGCTTCGGGCGAAAACGTCGTCGAACGCGAAGGCATCTCGATCCGCCACCCCGCCCGCTTCGTTCTGGTCGGTTCGGGCAACCCGGAAGAAGGCGAGTTGCGCCCGCAGCTGCTCGACCGGTTCGGCCTGTCGGTCGAAATCCGCACCCCCACCGATCTGGCCGCCCGGATCGAAGTGGTCCGTCGCCGCGACGCCTTCGACCGCGACCCCGAGGCGTTCGTCGCCCAGTGGGCCGAGGAAGACGCCAAGATCGGCGCGCTGATCGTCGCCGCCCGCGACCGTCTGCCCAACATCACCGTGTCGGATGCGGTGCTGGAACAGGCGTCAAAGCTGTGCATGATCCTCGGCACCGACGGTCTGCGCGGCGAACTGACCCTGCTGCGCACCGCCCGCGCCGTCGCCGCCCTGGACGGTTCCGATGAAGTGCTGTCGGATCACCTGCGCCGGGTCGCGCCGTCGTCGCTGCGTCACCGTCTGCGCCGCAACGTCCTGGACGATGCCGGTTCGACCGTCCGCATCGAGCGCGCGATGGAAGAGGTGTTCGGCAAATGAGTGAGCCCGACGCGGGTCCCGGGGCGTCTTCGCCCTGGGCCTCGGCGGCGCTGGCCGCCGCCCTGCTTGCGGTCGATCCGGTCGGGATCCGCGGCGCTTCCGTGCGGTCGCTGGCCGGACCGGCCCGCGATCGCTGGCTTGGCCTGCTGAGGGATTATCTGCCCGAGGATGCGCCGATGCGGCGCATCCCGACCCACATCACCGACAGCCGCCTGCTGGGCGGCCTCGATCTCGCTTCGACGCTGCGGATGGGCAAGCCGATTGCCGAACGCGGCGTGCTGGTCGAAGCCGATGGCGGCATCGTCGTCCTGGCGATGGCGGAACGGCTGTCGGCCGGAACCGCGGGCCGGATCGGCGGCGTGCTCGATCGCGGCGAGGTCCAGTTGGAGCGTGACGGCCTCGGCCTGCGCTCGACCGCCCGGATCGGCGTTGTCGCCCTCGACGAAGGCTTGGCCGACGACGAACGGCCGCCGACGGTGCTGACCGAACGGCTGGCGTTTCTGCTCAATCTCGACAACGTCGTCGAAAGCGATCTGTCCGCCTCGGTGATCCCGCCGTCCCAGGTTGCGGAAGCCCGCGCCCGGCTGGATTCGGTCACCTTCCCCGACGATATCATGGTGGCGCTGTGTTCGGCCTCGGTCGCGCTCGGCATCGCCTCGGTGCGTGCCTCGCTGCTGGCGGTCAAGGTCGCCCGCGCCGCCGCCGCCCTGGCCGGGCACGAGGCGGTGACCCAGGAAGACGCCGCCACCGCCGCGTCCCTGGTGTTCGGGCCGCGCGCCACTGTCATTCCGAGCGGAGAGCCGCAGGAAGACGAGCCGCCGCCCGACGAACCGCCGCCGCCGGAAGAGCCGTCGGACCCCGACCAGCCGGAGGAACCGCAGGACGAGGACGACAGCGACACCCTCGACCCGCAGGAACTCGAAGACATGATGATCGCCGTCGCGCAGGCGGCGATTCCCGACAAACTGCTGGCGCAATTGCGCGAGGGCAAGGACGTGCGGTCGCGCGCCCAATCCTCGGGCGGTAGCCGCGCGGCCGGGGCCGCGAAGAAAAAGGGTCGGCGCGGCCGTCCCTCGGCGGTGCGGGCGGGCGAGCCCACCCCCAACACCCGGCTCAATCTGATCGAGACCCTGCGCGCCGCCGCCCCCTGGCAACCGCTCCGCCGCCAGGAAGCGGCCAAGGAAGGCCGCACCGCGACCCTGGTCGAAGTCCGGCGCAGTGATTTCCGCTGCACCCACTTCAAGCAGCGGTCCGAAACCACCACCATCTTCATCGTCGATGCCTCGGGATCGTCGGCGTTGCAGCGTCTGGCCGAAGCCAAGGGAGCGGTCGAACTGCTGCTCGCCGATTGCTATGTCCGCCGCGACAACGTTGCCCTGATCGCCTTCCGGGGCAAGGCCGCCGAGGTTCTGCTGCCGCCGACCCGCTCGCTGGTCCGGGCCAAGCGCTCGCTGGCCGGGCTGCCCGGCGGCGGCGGCACCCCGCTTGCCTCGGCGATCGACACCGCCTGGATGGTAGCCACCGGCTGTCGCGACAAGGGGCAGACCCCGGTGTTGGTGTTCCTCACCGACGGTCAGGGCAACATCGCCCGTGACGGTACGCCGGGCCGCCCGATGGCCGAAGCCGATGCGATTGCCTCGGCTCAGGCCTTGCGGGTTTCCGGCTTCTCGGCGATGCTGATCGACACGGCCCGGCGTCCGCAGCCGATGGCGCAGAAGCTGGCGGCGGAAATGGGAGCGAAATATCTGTTGCTCCCCTACGCCGACGCCAACGCGATGTCGAAGGCGGTCAAAGCCACGGCCGCAGAATCGGCCGCCGCCGAAGGAAGGATGAGGGGATAATCATGCAAAGCCGGCTGATCTGGGATACGGACGGGCGCGATTGGCCCAACCGCCAGGCCAGCCGGTTTGTCCCTGCGGGTGGGATGGTCTGGCATGTCCAGCAGGCCGGAAGCGGCCCGGTGCTGTTCCTGATCCACGGCACCGGCGCCACCACCCATTCCTGGGCCGGTCTGTTCCCGCTGCTGGCCGAAAATTTCACCGTCATCGCTGCCGATATGCCCGGTCATGGTTTCACCACCCGACCGGCCCCGTCGCACATGTCGCTGCCCGGCATGGCGCGGTCGCATCATGCCTTGCTGCGGGCGTTGGGAATCGTGCCCTCCCTGGTGATCGGGCATTCGGCCGGAGCGGCAATCCTGGCCCGGATGTGTCTGGATGGGCTGATCGCGCCCAAGACCCTGATCAGCCTGGGCGGTGCCCTGTTGCCGCTCGACGGGCTGCCCGCGCGGATTTTCTCCCCGCTGGCTAAGATGATGGCCGCCCTGCCCCATCCGCCCTATCTGTTCGCGTTGCGCGCCCGCTATACCTCGATGGTCGATGATCTGATGAAGGGGACCGGCTCGGTGCTGGCCCCGGAAACCATCGAACTCTATCGCCGCCTCGGCATGTCGCCCGGCCATGTCGGCGCTGCCATCGCGATGATGGCCAATTGGGATCTAAAGCCGCTGCGGCGCGATCTGCCCCACCTGCGGGCCCATCTGATCCTCGCCACCGGCTCGAACGACCGCACCATCCCGCCGGTGATGACCAAGAAGGTCAACGCCCTGGTGCCCGGTTCGGAAGTGGTGACGTTCGAGGGCTTGGGCCACCTCGCTCACGAGGAACGGCCCGACCTGATCGCCGATCTGATCCGCCACGCCGCGGGCTTGCCGAAATAACCTCATATCAATGGGCGGGCTCTGCCCGCACCCGCCAGGAGCCAGCGGCTCCTGGACCTGCTTAGGTCGGCTCAATCGCGGGGCGGCCGCCCCGCACGTAGAATGCCAGAGGCGACGGATGCGCCCCTGGCAGACCAAATCCCCTTACCGCCGCAGGGCATTGCCCGCGTGGACCGACATCGCCAAAGCGTCGTCGTGAACCGACATCGTTTCTTCAGGATAGGCGCCGATCTGGTGGATGGCGAGATCGGCCCCGGAAAATTCCTGCTCGGGATCGAGGCGGATGCCGAACGCCGCCTTCAGCCCGCCATAGACGGCCAGGCCGCCAGCCAAACCGACGACGATGCCGGTGCCGGTGCCGACGATCTGGGACATCAGGCTGACGCCCCCCATGCCGCCCAGCATCTCGGACCCGAACACGCCACAGGCGACGCCGCCCATCGCCCCGCACATCCCGTGCAGCGCCCAGACGCCCAGGACGTCGTCGATCTTCCATTTGACCTGACAGAGGGTGAACAGCCAGACGAAGCCCGCCCCGGCGATCCCTCCGGTAATCAGCGCGCCGATCGGATGCATCACGTCGGACCCGGCACAGACGGCGACCAGACCGGCCAGCGCACCGTTATGGACGAAGCCGGGATCGTTACGACCGACCAGCAAAGCGGCCAGGATGCCGCCGACCATCGCCAACAGCGAGTTCAGCGCCACCAGCCCGGACACCTGGGCGATGGTCTGGGCGCTCATCACATTGAAGCCGAACCAGCCCACCGACAAAATCCACGCCCCCAAAGCGAGGAAGGGGATGTTCGACGGCGGCACCGCGACCAGTCGCCCATCGGGGCGATAGCGGCCGAGACGCGCCCCCAGCACCAGCACTGCGGCCAGCCCGATCCAGCCGCCGACGGCATGAACCACCACCGACCCGGCGAAATCGTGGAACGGTGCCCCGAACAGGCTTTGCAACAAATCCTGATAGCCGAAGCGGGTGCCCCACACCATGCCTTCGAAGGTCGGATAGACCAGCCCGACCAGGATCGCGGTGGCCATCAATTGGGTGTTGAACTTGGCCCGCTCGGCGATGCCGCCCGAGACGATCGCCGGAATCGCCGCCGCGAAGGTGGCGAGGAAGAAGAACTTGACCAGATCGAACCCCTGAGCGGCAAAGGCTCCCCCGCTTTTGCCCACCAGAACGTCCGCCCCGACCATGAAGGTGGTGCCATAGGCCACCGCATAGCCGACAAAGAAATAAGCCAGGGTCGAAACCGCGAAATCGGACAGGATTTTCACCAGGGCATTAACCTGATTCTTCCGCCGGACCGTTCCCACTTCCAAAAAGGCGAAGCCCGCATGCATCGCCAAAACCATCACTGCCCCCAGCAGGACAAACAAGACGTCCACGCCCGTTTTCGCCGTCTCCATCATCTTCCTCGTTCTATGATCCTCCCGCCGCAACGGCGGTACCGCCGGGCAAGCAATCCCCGCGCCACCTGGAACCGTGGGAAATACCTATATTTATCAGTTTATTAACTGACGCCCGAAAAACGGGCATACGACGTTTGATGTCGAATTGAGCAAAACGGGGGAGGCAGATGCCTATTTGACGGGCAAGGGAAGAGATCCTCCCAGCACCCCGTCAGGCGATTGACCAAAGGGGGCGCATGCCGCGTCAGCGAAAGCGCTGGATCACCAGGCCCCAAAACGGGACAAGCCGGACACCTGTTCCCGGGAGGGAGAGGGGTCCGGCTTGTGTCCGAGATCAATGGCGCGAGTGACGGGGCTCGAACCCGCGACCTCCGGCGTGACAGGCCGGCGCTCTGACCAACTGAGCTACACCCGCGCGAGGTGGTGTGTATACCCAGGGGATCGGCCCGGC
This sequence comes from Magnetospirillum fulvum MGU-K5, assembly GCF_000442515.1. Classification (GTDB taxonomy): domain Bacteria; phylum Pseudomonadota; class Alphaproteobacteria; order Rhodospirillales; family Magnetospirillaceae; genus Phaeospirillum; species Phaeospirillum fulvum_B. The sequence continues at coordinate 26,208 of NZ_AQPH01000032.1, forward strand.
GCAAGCCCAAATGGAGGCGGTGAGATCACCAGACCCCAGAACGGGACAAGCCGGACACCTGTTCCCGAGAGGAAGAGGAGTCCGGCTTGTGTCCGAGATAAAATGGCGCGAGTGACGGGGCTCGAACCCGCGACCTCCGGCGTGACAGGCCGGCGCTCTGACCAACTGAGCTACACCCGCGCGAGGTGGGTGTGTATACCCATGGGATCGGCCCGGCGCAAGCCCAAATCGCACATAGACCGAAAAAAGTGTAAGATTTTCGAAATCGGGATCGGACACAGGAAAAACGATGGGCGAGATCGTCAATCTGAACCGGGCGCGCAAGAGCAAAGCCCGCGCAGAGAAGGAAGCCAAGGCCGCCGCCAACCGAATCGCGTTCGGCCTGCCCAAAGCCGAAAAGCAGGCGGCCCGGCGCGAACGCGAGCGCCAGACCCAGGATTTGGACGGCAAGAAGCTCGACCCCGACACTTAACCTCCGTCGATCCCGGCCAGCAACGCGTCCCCCGCCGCCCCGCCCGTACCGGATATCCGTTCGCGGATCACCCGACCGATCGCCGCGACCAGAGCGGCAAGGCGGACATGCCGATCGCTCCCCACTCCATCCGCCCTCGCCGCCTCGATCTCGCGGCAGAGACGGTTGCCAAGATCGCTGACCAGCTGATAGTCAAAGGTCGCCGCCTGCCCTTTCATATCGTGGGCGATCTGGAACAGGCGGCGCAGCGCGGCACCCTCCGGGTCCGGAGTGGTGGCGCAGGCGGCCCAGGCGGCGTCGAGCCGGGCATAATCGGCTTCGGCCCACTCTATATATCTGTGTTGAATCGCGGCGAGCGCGGCCTCGGCCCGTTTAAGGGCGTCGGGATCGAGTGTCGCCATTGCAAATCTCCGCTCCCTTCGGCATCAACCGGCGGCGGAGCCCTTGCCATCGGCGGTTAAACGCCTTAGAACCACTATGGATCGGGGAGTAGCTCAGCCTGGTAGAGCATGGCGTTTGGGACGCCAGGGCCGCAAGTTCGAATCTTGTCTCCCCGACCAATTCCCGCCCCCTGCGCCGGGTGCGGGCACTCTCTGCTTCGGCTTTGCATGTTACGCATGGATCTGTCCGACAGTTCCCCTTCCCGGTAGTCCTGGTGAAGCCCGTGTGTTCCTCTCCCACGACCACCCGCCCTCACACCCGATCAGACTCTGAGTTGCTTGATCTCGTTTCGGTTCTGATCTGCATCATCCGGGATGGCGAGGTCGAGTTCATCAACCGTGCCGGTGTACGGATGCTGGGGCTGCCTTCGCTTGAAGCGGCGGTGGGAGCCGCTTTCGTCGATTTCCTCGAAGACGATTACCGTGAACTGGCCGAAAGCTCGGGCTGGGCCCTGCTGGCCGAAGAGGATTTCCTGCCGCTGCGGATGAAGCGGGCTGGAGCGATCCTGTTCGAAGCGGAAATGCGGGTTCGCCACCTGCCCGGCGAGGCCGAGTGTTTTTTGATCGAAGCCCGCGACATTTCACGCTTCGTCCGCTCGGCCGAGGCCCTGCGCGAGCGCGAGGAGCGCTTGCAGGGCGTGCTGCATTCGGTGGCCGAGGGAATCGTCACCGTCAACGAACATGGCGTGATCGAGGCCGCCAACCCCGCCTTTGGCCAGATCTTCCGCACTGCGGCTCCGTCCCTGATCGGCCTGCCGCTCGGACGCCTGCTGATCGACCCCGACGACGACAGCGACCCCAGAGGCGATACGGCGGTGCAGGGGCTGCCGCTGGTGCCCAACGGCCGCACCGTCGAGGCGCAGGGCCGCCGCACCGATGGCAGTCTGTTTCCGCTGGAATTGTCCCTAAGCGAACTGCGCCATGGCAAGGGCCGTCTGTTTACCGGAATTGTCCGCGACATTTCCGAGCGCAAGGAAAACGAGGACCGGATCAACCGTCTGGCCCATCACGACACCTTGACCGGCCTGCCCAACCGCAACCTTCTCAAAGATCGGATCAATCACGCCCTGGCCCGGATGCGACGTCATGGCGGGCAGATCGCGGTGCTGTATGTCGATCTCGACCGCTTCAAGCCGATCAACGACAATCTGGGCCACGAAGCGGGCGACGCGGTGCTGCGCGAAGTGGCGGACCGCCTGTCGCTGTGCATTCGCGGTTCGGATACCGTGTCGCGGATCGGTGGCGATGAATTCGTTGTGGTGGTCGAGGAGATCAACCGCCTCGACGAAGCGGCAATGGTGGCGCGCAAAATCCTCGACGTCCTGGCCCCGCCGATCGTCCACGAGGGCCATGCCTGCTATGTCGGCGCGTCGATCGGTATCGCCGTCTATCCGCTTGATGGCACCAGCATGGAAGATGTCTGCAAGGCAGCCGACATCGCAATGTACCGGGTCAAGAACACCGGCCGCAACGGATTTTGCTTTTATTCCGAGGATGTGCCGCTCGAGGAAATCGACTCTCCGTAAGCGGCACCCCTTAACCGACTCGGATTAACGCGACAGTTCTTCATTCAACTGAGCGCGGGCCGTGTCCAGCAACAACGCTGCCTGGGTCCGCACGTCGGCCGCGGAAACCGCGACATTGCGGGCGGCCAGATCGTTGGCCACCTTGTCGGCGATATCCTGGTCAGGCGTATCGATCGCCGCTTCGATTACGGTCAAGGCATAGGCGTTCGCCGCGTCGCCGGTCAGCCCCATCAGCTCGGCCGCCCACAGCCCGACCAACTTGTCCCGCCGCATCAGGGTCTTGAAATCCATATCCTGGTCCAGGCGATACTTGGCCTCGAAGGCTTTCTCACGGTCATCGAAAGTGGTCATGACGGACGGCGGCTCCCTGAAATCTGTCGTTCGAAGACCGGAACACGCGCGATGCCAAGCCTGGCCGGCACCGCTCCCGGCGAGCGTGTTATAATCGGCTATCGCCTCTCCAGAAACGGATTTTTATGCATGTGCACTCTGGTCCTGCTACATCGCCCCGGTCAGACGTGGCCTTTGATCGCCGCTTCGAACCGTGACGAGATGCAAGATCGGCCCGCGCGGGGGCCCGGACGGTGGTGGGACGACCGCCCCGAAACCCTGGCGGGCCAGGATATCCTGGCCGGTGGATCGTGGCTGGGGATCAACGATTTTGGCGTGATGGCGGCGATTCTGAACCGCGCCGGAACGCTTGGCCCGCTCGCCTCCAAGCGTTCACGCGGGGAATTGGTGCTGGAGGCGCTCGACCATGCCGACGCCGATCAGGCGGCACTGGCGCTGTCCGGACTCGCCGCCGGATCGTACCGGCCGTTCAATCTGGTGATCGCCGACAACAGCACCGCCTTCTGGCTGCGCAACGATGGCCGCCGGGTGGTGTCGCATCGAATTCCGCCCGGCCTGCACATGCTGACCGAACTGGACCTCGACGACCGCGCCAGCGCACGGATCGACAGCTATCTCGACCGCTTCCACGCCGCCCCGGTGCCCGACCCGGACCGCGGAGCGTGGGAGGGCTGGACGACAATGCTGTGTGAGAGCACCGAGACCGGCGACGAAACCTCAATGTGCTTTTCTCGCCCCGACGGGTTCGGCACCGTGTCGAGTTCACTGATCGCCCTGCCCGCTCCCGGACTCGAGGCCGATCCGGTCTGGACTTTCGCCGCCGGGCGCCCTGACCGCACCCGGTTCGAGCCGGTGGTGTTTTAAAGCGTTTAGCGTCACATTTGACACCAAACGCTTTAAAAATTGTATGCCCCTCGTCGGGCGAAAACCTTCGGTTTTCTTGGCCGCTCGCTCAATGCTCGCCTAAGCAATGTGCGCCGGATCAAACGCGCATTGCTTTAAACCCGCGACAGCGAGCGCAGCCGCAACGCCGCCACCAGGGCCACCCCATGTAAGGTGAGCAGGAACAGCGCCACCCAGCTCCAGCCACCCCCGGCCCAGAACCAGCCGCCCGCCGAGCCGACGATGCTGGAGCCGACATAATACGCCAGCAAATACAGCGACGAGGCGTGCCCCTTTGCCCCCGCCGCGATGCGGCCGACCCAGCCGCTGGCGACGGCATGGGTCAGGAAGAACCCGATCGTCAGCAGGATCAGACCGGCCACCATCGTCACCAATCCCTCGGGCAGAGTCAGGGCGACCCCGGCGGCGGTGATCAGCACCCCAGCCGGAAGCACGGCGCGGCGGCCGAACCGCTCGCTCAGTCCTCCGGCGGCCGAAGAACTGAAAATCCCGAAGATATAGACGAAGAACAGCATCCCCAGCGTGGCCTGCCCCATCTCATAGGGCGGCGCGGTAAGGCGGAAGCCGATGTAATTGAACACCGCGACGAAACACCCCATCGACAGGAAGCTCATCGCGAACAGCCAGCGCATTGACGGCACCGCCAGATGCCCCCGCCAAGCCGACAGGTGATAACGGACGTCGAACCCGGCATGGGGGGAGAAGTTGCGCGAGCGGGGGAGCAAAATCAGAAAGCCGATCGCGGCGACCAGACCGGCCACACCGATCCCGGCCATCGCGATCCGCCACGAGAACGCCTCGACCAGATGGCCGGTGATGACGCGACCCAACATCCCACCCAGCGCGGTCCCGGCAATATAGAGTCCCATCGCCCGGCCCAGCCCGCGCGCCTCGATCTCCTCGGCAAGATAGGCCATCGCCACCGCCGGAACACCGCCCAGCGCCAGTCCTTCCAGAGCACGAAGGATCAACAGCACGGTCCAGTCCGGCACCAAAGCAGCGGCGATATTAAGGGCCGAGGCCACCACCAGCGACCCGAACATCAATCCACGCCGTCCCATCCCTTCCGACACAGCGGCGGCGCAGAGAATCGACACCGCCAGCAAACTGGTCGATAGCGACAAGGCCAGCGAACTGTGCGCCGGGCTGACCCCGAACTCGGCGGTGAATTCCGGCAACAGAGGCTGGACGCAATAGAGCAGAGAGAACGTCGCGAACCCGGCCAGGAACAGGGCCAGAGTCACCCGCCGATAGTCCGGACTCCCCAGACGGATGGCACGCACCGCAGACGTTCCATCAGCGGCGGAAGAAACCGAAGCGGGGGGATGAGTCATTGAATGGCAACCTTTCTTGGTTCTCCATCTAACGCAGGCGACCGACACTTTCCAAGCGCAGACCGCCGTCCCTGACGGATGGCCAGGGTTGGTAAAACCGCATGTCGAGGCGATGGCGGCGGGGTCATCCCCCCGATGCTTGACATCGGACCGGGAATGGCGCACGGTGCGGGCTGCCTGGACGATCCGCGTTCAGTCCGCTCGCGACAGCGCGCTACGGTCCCTGCCTGACAGGGCGGACCCAATCGTCCCGAGCCATTTTTCCCTTGCCATGATGACCGTCCGGTCGCGCGTCCGGAAGGTGCCCCGATCGGGCCTCGCTTTTCTGCGTGGCCTATCTCGCCGTCTTTCGCCGGGCCGTTCAGGCTCTTGGGCGAAGCCGACGGTTCGTCTGCAAAGAAAGAGAGTTCATGACCCTTTTTTCCGATCTCGGTCTCGCCGAACCCCTGCTCAAGGCTCTGGCGACCGAGGGTTACACCTCCCCCACGCCGATTCAGGAACAGTCGATCCCCCACCTTCTCGCCGGTCATGACGTTCTGGGCCTCGCCCAGACCGGCACCGGCAAGACCGCATCCTTCGCCCTTCCGCTGTTGCAGCGCCTTGAGCAATTCAAGAAGCGCGCGATGCCGAAGAGCACCCGGGTGCTGGTGCTGACCCCCACCCGCGAACTGGCCGTTCAGGTCGGTCAGAGCTTCCGTACCTATGGCAGCCAGTACCGTCTGCGCCACGCTTTGGTGTTCGGCGGTGTCGGCATGGTGCCGCAGATCAAGACGATGGCGGGCGGCGTCGACATCCTGGTCGCCACCCCCGGCCGTCTGCTCGATCTGATGAGCCAGGACGCGATCCGCCTCGATTCGGTCGAAGCCCTGGTCCTCGACGAAGCCGACCGGATGCTCGACATGGGCTTCATCCAGCCGATCCGCAAGATCGTCGCCGCGATGCCGAAATCGCGCCAGACCGTTCTGTTCTCGGCCACCATGCCCGACAGCATCGTTGGTCTGGCCGAAAGCGTGCTGCACCGTCCGGTCCGGGTCGAAGTCGCCCCGGTCTCCTCGACCGCCGAGAAGATCGACCAGAAGGTGATGTTCGTCGACCGCGAGAACAAGCGCACCCTGCTGACCGAGATTCTGGCCGGTAAGGATGTCGGTCGTGCCTTGGTCTTCACCCGCACCAAGCATGGCGCCAACCGCGTCGCCGAAATGCTGGACAAGGCCGGCATCAGCGCCGATGCGATCCACGGTAACAAGTCGCAAGGCGCCCGTCAGAAGGCGCTGGCCGACTTCCGCGACGGCAAGATCAAGGCGCTGGTCGCCACCGACATCGCCGCACGCGGCATCGATGTCGACGGCATCACCCATGTGCTGAATTACGAGTTGCCGAACGAGCCGGAAAGCTATGTTCACCGGATCGGCCGGACCGCCCGCGCCGGAAACAGCGGTATCGCCGTGTCGCTGTGCGACGCCGATGAAGTCGCTTATCTGCGCGCGATCGAGAAGACGATCCGTCAGGCCGTTCCGGTCGATGAGGCCCACGCCTATCACGCCGCCCACATCGCCCAGCGCGGTGCCGGTGGTGGCCGTGGCCGTCCCCAGCAGGCTCCGGGCCGTCGCCCCGGCCAGGGCCAGGGCCGCCCCGCCGCCCGGTCCGGCAGCGGTCATAGCAACAGCGGCAAGCCCGCTGCGGCCCGTGCTGGTGGTGGCCATCGGGGCTAATTCCCCGGTTCAAGACAGTTTTTGACGATCGATTCAGGGGAAGCGGGCAACCGCTTCCCCTGTTTCGTTGCCCTACCCAAAGGGCAGGGTGGTCAGTCGCGGCGATTGCGCTCACAGTGCGCTCACTGACCGAGGGGGTAGAGGCGGGCCATGTTTCGTTCTGTGTGGAAATCGGCGTATGAGACGGGGCATCCCCGCATCGATTTCGAACATCGAATCTTTCTCGATCTGATTCTCCAGATCGAAACCGACCTCTTTGAAGGCGCCCCCCTCGATCTGGTCAAGAGACACATCTCTGAACTGTACAAGTACACTGACTTCCACTTTTTCAGCGAAGAAAGCATCATGATCGATGTCGGCTTTCCTGACCTGGAAGCGCATCACCGCAATCACGAGCTTCTTCTTGCCGAACTCAAAGGCTTCACCGGCTCGATCTCGCTGGAAACGATCCGCAAAAAGGATATCGTCGGCTTCCTGATCGAGTGGTTTTCCTTCCACACCGCAGGCGAGGACATCCGGCTGGCCGCCTATGTCCGCGGGAACACGCCAGAGGTGAAGTGACCCCTGGTCAGAAACACCGATTCGGACCAAACTCGACCAATGAAAAGATCGGTCGAGGAGTGGAACGATGTTTCGGGCGGAATGGAAGGCGGCTTACGAAACCGGCCATCAAAGAATCGACTTCGAACATCGAATCTTTCTCGACCTCATCCGCCAGATCGAAGCCGAACTGACGTCCGACGCCCCGGTTGAAAAGATCAGCCGCAGACTGACAGAACTTTACAAATATGCCGATTTTCACTTCTTCAGTGAAGAAGGCATCATGCTCGATCTGTCTTTCCCGGAATACGATGCCCACCGGAAAATCCACCTCGCCCTGCTCGATGAACTCAGCCGCTTCATCCTGTCGATGTCGATCGACCTGATCCGCCAGGACGACCTGATCGGCTTCCTGGTCAATTGGTTTTCCAGCCACACCGCCCGCGAAGACATCAAGATCGCCGACTTCACCCGCGCCCGGATCAAGGGCCAGGAATAAACGGCGATGGACCGGCCCGTCTGCCGGGGCCGTATTGTCCTAAATCCCGCCCCCTTGCCCTTCGCTCGCCTCTCGGTTACACCCGACACGAGTATCGTGGTCGCGGAAGTTAGGGAATAGACAAGGTGAACCAGCACAAGGCGGATTTCGACACCCGAGAGACCAGAGGCCAAGGCTGTCCGGCCCCGATGATTGGGACAATCCTAACCCCCCGGCCGGAGTGGCGCCGATGATCCCCCGCCGGTTTTCCCGCAACACCCTTGTTCTGCTGATCCTGCCGATTCTGTTCGTCGCCATCTTGTTTGCGATGCGGACGGTCAGCCTGCCGCTGTGGCAGCAATTCAATCTCGACCCCGATTATTATTACCTGCTGAACGGGCTGCGGCTGGTCGAGGGGCTGGCGCCCACCGATGTCAGCCATCCCGGCACCCCGATCCAGGTGTTTGTCGCCCTGGTGCTGCGGCTGATGCATCCGACCGATTCGCTCGAGGCAGTGGTCGCCGCTGTCCTGGCCGATCCGGAAGGGCATCTGCTAACCATTACCAGCGTCTTGTACCCGCTGGTCGGGCTGGCCCTGGCCGGGCTGGGCTGGGCCTTTCGCCGTGCCACCGGATCGCTTGCGGTCGGTCTGCTGGCCCAAAGCGCGCCGTTCCTGTCGATGATCGTGCCTAAATTCGCCCTGCACCCCAAGCCCGAGGCGTTCCTGATCATCGCCGCCGCTTTGGTGCTGATCGCCACCTTGCCGCTGCTGCGCCCCGAGCCGAGGCGCGACCGACAGGCGCTGTGGCTAGGACTGGCGATCGGGTTCGCGATTGCCTGCAAGCTTCAGGCGTTGACCCTGGGGCTGGTGCCGCTGTTCCTGCTCGACCGCCGCCGTCTTGTCCTGCTGGCGCTGGCCGCTCCTGCCGGGTTCCTGCTATTCACCCTGCCCGCCTGGCCCTCGGCCAATATCTGGTTCGACTGGGTGGGCAAGATGGTGCTGCATAGCGGGGCCTATGGCGGCGGTGCCGCCACCGTGATCGACCCCACCCGCTATCCCCGGGCCATCGTCGGCCTGTTCGGCTCGAAGCTGATCTTTACCGCGGTGTTCATCGCCTCGCTGGCGGCGCTGATTGCGGCCTTCCGCCGCCGTCGGGTCGATCCCAAAACCCGCCTGCTGGCCGGGCTGGTGCTGGCCCAGCTTTTCACCGTGCTGATCGTCGCCAAGCAATCGGCGGCGCATTACATGCTGCCCGCTTTGATGCTGACCGGCCCGGCGCTGGGGCTGCTGTACCTGATCACCGCTGAGACGGCGCGTCCGCTGTGGCACCGCCGCGGCTGGGCAGCGCTGGGGCTGGCGTTGGTGGCGCTGACCATCCCGGCGGTTCGTAGCCAGACCGCCGAACTGGCCCGCTGGACCCGTGCGGCGCAATCATTCGACATGAGCCGCTTCGCCGCCTGCGCCAAGATCGATTACGATACCGCCTCGTCCTTGCCCTACGCCCTGCTGCGGGGTGACCTGAACGCCCAGGGGCGTTATTCCCTGCAACTGGCCCGGCTGATGCCCGCCGACACCTATGCCTGGTTCATCAACGACCACACCTGGTGGACGCACGGCTTCATGCATTGGACCCGGCGGCTCGACATCGCGACTGAGACCGCCGCCTATCCCTGTCTGGTTTTCCGGGGCAGCCAACCCTATATAGCGATTCCCCTGGCGCGACAGGAGATTCCGAGCTTCCGGCTCGACGATCAGTGCGAGATCGGCGACGAAACCGTCTTCACCATGGGCATCACCTGTGAGGGAAAGCCGATAATGAGTCCGCCCACCACCCCGCAGTAACAGGAAACCAAGACGGCGGACTGGAAAAGTTGTCCCTCACGTCGTATAGAGGACGCTTTCCGTTTCGCGGTAGCGAAAAGCAGGAGACGAAGCTTCCATGGCCGAACGTTGGTCGCCCGGCAGTTGGCGGGCAAAGCCGATCCATCAGGTTCCCACCTATCCCGACGCGGCCGCTCTGGCCGAGGTCGAACGGACGCTGGCCGATTATCCGCCGCTGGTTTTTGCCGGTGAGGCACGGCGGCTCAAAGCGACCCTGGCCCAGGTCGCCGAGGGGCGGGGTTTTCTGCTCCAGGGCGGTGACTGTGCCGAAAGCTTCGTCGAATTCCGCGCCAATACCATCCGCGACACCTTCCGGGTGTTGTTGCAGATGGCGGTGGTGCTGACCTATGGCGCGGCGATGCCGGTGGTGAAGGTGGGACGGATGGCCGGGCAGTTCGCCAAGCCGCGTTCGGCCGATACCGAGACGATTGACGGTGTCACCCTGCCCAGCTATCGCGGCGACAACATCAACGGCATCGAA
>NZ_AQPH01000033.1 GCF_000442515.1 Magnetospirillum fulvum MGU-K5
AGTCCGCAACGTCTCGGTCGCCGTCTGCGGCCCAACCGAAACCGCGACGATCTCGGTGGCGATGCCCGCTTCCTTCAGCCGAACCGCCTCCTCGACCGCGATCTCGTCAAACGGATTCATGCTGAATTTGATGTTGGCGGTCTCGACCCCGCTCTTGTCCGATTTGACCCGGACCTTGACGTTGTAATCAACCACCCGTTTGACCGCGACCAGGATTCTCATCGAACGGCTTCCTCTACGAACAGATCGGTCAGCAGCAGACCGTTGGGATCGACCGCATAGGCGGCAAGATCGGTGATGCCCTCTTCGGCCAAGACCTCTTCGTCGATGAAGAAGCGCCCGGTGCAATCCCGCGCCGGACGGGTCAGGATCGCGTGGGCGGCATCGGCGACGATGTCGGGGCGGCGGCAATGCGCGGGCTTGATCGCGCCAACCATGCTCATCGCGGCGGTGTCGATCAGGGTGCGCGGCCACAGCCCGTTGGCGGCAATCCCGGAATCGCGGAATTCCTCGGCCCAGCCCATCGCCAAGAGGCTCATCCCCATCTTGCTGATGGTGTAGGCCACATGCGGGCCGTACCAGCGGGGCAACAGCGACGGCGGCGGCCCCATCACCAGAATATGCGGGTTGGCCGCCTGCTTCAGATGGGGCAGACAGGCGCGGGTGACGGCAAACGTGCCGCGCACATTGACCGACATCATCAGGTCATAGCGCTTGATCTCGGTGTCGGCGGTTCCGGTCAGGCTGATCGCGCTGGCATTGTTGACGACGATGTCGATCCCGCTGAAACGATCGACCGCCTGGGCCACCGCCGCATTGATCTCGGCCTCGTCGCGAACGTCGAGCTTGACCGCGAGCGCGGCCCCACCCGCCGCCTCGATCTCGGCGGCGGTATCGTGAATGGTGCCGGGCAGCCGCGCATGGGGCGTCTCGGTCTTGGCGGCGACGATGATGTTGGCCCCGTCGCGGGCGGCCCGGAGCGCGATCGCCTTGCCGATACCCCGGCTGGCCCCGGTAATGAAGAGAGTTTTTCCCGACAGCGATCTCATGCCGCTTCCCCCTGTTCGACCGGCGGTTCCGCCGGTGTCTGTTCAAATGCGATATCCATTTCCCGCCACGATCCGACCCAGGCCGGGATGGCGGGCGATGGGCCAGAGAACCCCGCCGCCGCGATCACCGCCGACGGCGACACCACACCGCCCTTGGCCACGAACGCACCCCGCATCAGCGCCTGACAGGACAATCCTTCCGCCGTCTCGACCCGGTGTTCCATGTAGAGCCAGCGTTCGTCCCAGGCGATCAGCCGACTGGTCAGGCTGAACCGCTGGAAGGGGCGCAACGGACGGCGATAGCGCACCACGCTCCCGGCCAGCACCGGTTGCCAGCGTTCGCGCAGCACCGTCCGCCACAAGGTTCCGCGCAGGATCATGTCCAATCGCCCAAGGTCCATCAGCGCGAGATAGCGGGCGTTGTTCATGTGGATGTTGATGTCCAGATCGTGCGGCCACACCCGGAAACGCAGGACCGACGAATCGGTCAAGGCCAGCCGGGGGCGGAACAGGGAGGCGACCAGCACCGCCAGCAATCGAAACCACAGGTTCACATTCGCCTCCCCTCTCCCGGACTAAAAAGCAGCTTCGTCGAACGCCATCATCGACTTGCCGCCCGCCATCACCATCGCGAACAAGGCGTTGGTCTGGGGCAGCACCCGCTCGACATAGAAACGGGCGGTGGCGATCTTGGCGCGGTGGAAGCCATCGGGATCGTTGTCCAACTTGCTCAGGCTGACCTCGGCCATCCGCGCCCACAGATAGCCGAGCGCGGTCAGCCCAAGCAGGCGGAGATAGTCGGTCGCCGCCGCTCCGGCTTCATCGGGATTGGCCATGCCGACGCGGGCAACCTGGGCGGTCGCCTGCTGGAGACGGACGAACGCCTTGGCCAGCGGCTGAACGAACTCGCCCAATTGCTCGTCCTCGACCTTGGCCTCGATGAAGGCCGAGACCGGATGGAAGAACCGGCGCAGGTTGCGTCCGGCATTGGCGGGCAGCTTGCGCCCGACCAGATCGAGCGCCTGAATGCCGTTGGTGCCTTCGTAAATCTGGGCGATCCGGCAATCGCGGACGTACTGCTCCATCCCATGTTCGCGGATGAAGCCATGGCCGCCGAACACCTGCATCCCCAGATTGGTCGCCTCGAAGCCGAGATCGGTCAGCAGCGCCTTGACCACCGGAGTCATCAGGGCGACAAATTCCTCGGCCTCGGCCCGGGTCGCCGGGTCGGGATGATGTTCCTCGTCATCGATGGCGCGACCGACCCAGGCGGCCAGGGCCCGACTGCCCTCGACATAGGCGCGGTGGGTCAACAGCATCCGCCGCACGTCGGGATGAACGATGATCGGATCGGCGGGCTTGTCGGGATGCTTGGTCCCGGTCAGCGAGCGGCCCTGGAGCCGTTCGCGGGCATAGGCCACCGCGCCCTGATAGGACGCCTCGGCCAGACCCAGCCCCTGCACGCCCACAGACAGGCGTTCGGTGTTCATCATCGCGAACATCGCCCGCATGCCCTTATTGGCCTCGCCGACCAGCCAACCGACCGAATCGTCGAAATTCATCACGCAGGTCGACGAGGCCTTGATCCCCATCTTGTGCTCGATCGAGCCACACGAGACGCCGTTGGACGCTCCCGGCGTGCCATCGGGATTGACCCGGTATTTCGGCACCAGGAACAGGCTGATCCCCTTCACCCCCTTGGGCGCGTCGGGCAGACGGGCCAGGACAAGGTGAATGATGTTTTCGGTCAGGTCGTGATCGCCCGCCGAAATGAAGATCTTGGTTCCGGTCAGTTTAAAGCTGCCGTCGCCCTGGGGGACCGCCTTGGTGCGGAGCAGGCCGAGATCGGTGCCGCAATGCGGCTCGGTCAGGCACATCGTCCCCGACCACGTCCCATCGACCAGCTTGGGCAGATAGGTTTCCTTCAGCTCATCCGAGCCGTGGGCGTGCAGGGCGACATAGGCGCCATGGCTGAGGCCGGGATACATCCCGAACGACAGATTGGCCGAGCAGATCATTTCCTCGATCAGGATACCGACCGATTTCGGCCAGCCCTGGCCGCCATGGGCGGGATCGCACGAGATCGAGGTCCAGCCGCCCTCGCGGAACAGGGTATAGGCTTCGCGGAAGCCTTTGGGCGTCCGCACCACGCCGTTCTCGAAGGTGCAACCTTCCTCGTCGCCCGAGCGATTGATCGGGTGCAGCACCTGTTCGCAGACCTTCGCGGCTTCGTCGAGCACCGGGTCGATCAGGTCGCGGGTGAAATCCTCGAAGCCGGGCAGAGTGGCGAGGCCATCGCCTTCCATCAGGTCGAAGAGGACATAGCGCATGTCGCGCAGGGGAGCCGTGTAACTGGCCATGATGGTTCTTCCTATCCGTCAGAAAGGCGATCAGTTGCGCAGAGGCTTGCCGGTCATCAGCATCGTCTCGATCCGGGCAAGGGTGCCGGGATGGCGCGCCAGCCGCATGAAGCGGCTGCGTTCCAGGTCCAGCACCTGTTCCTCGTCAAGCGGTGTGGTGACATCGGTATCGCCGCCGGTCAGCACTTCGGCCAGCGCGCCGCTGACCACCTCGTCATGCGGCGTCGCCTTGCCCTGACGGCGCAGCGTGCCGATGGCGAGTTCAAGCGCGACCTTGCCACTGGGTCCGGGCAGGGTCAGCACCGGCGGCGCGGGCGGCACATAGCCTTCGACCAGCGACAAGGCGCGGGCCTTGGCATCGGCGAGCAGACGGGCGCGGTTCATCGTGATCCCGTCACTGGGGCGCAGGAACAGCAGTTCCTTGGCCTCGGCTGCCGATTTGGCGACGGTCGCAACCGCCACCGTTTCGAACACCTTGGCCACCGCGGGCATCGGTCCCTTGGGCAACGTCCCCGCATTCGACCAGCGCGACAGCATTTCCTTGCAGCCGCCCCAGCCCGGCACCAGACCGACGCCGACCTCGACCAGACCGACATAGGTCTCGGCATGGGCCTGAACCGCGTCGCAATGGAGCAGGATTTCGCAGCCGCCGCCCAAGGCCATCCCCGACGGCGCGCCGACCACCGGGAACGGCGCGTATTTGAGAGCGCGATAGGTCTGCTGCCCGGCGCTGACCATCTGGTCGATCTCGGTCCAGGCAGCGATGTTGGCGGCGAACAGGGCCAGCCCGAGATTGGCTCCGGCCGAGAAATTGCTGCCCTCGTTGTAGATCACCAGGGCCTTGAAGTCCTTCTTGACCCGGCGGATCGCCTTGCCCAGCAAATCCATGATCTCGCCGTCGATCGAGTTCATTTTGCTGGTGAATTCAAAGCAGGCAACGCCGTCGCCGATATCCCACAGCGCGGCCGAGCCGTTCTTCATCACCGGCTGACGGTCGAGCTTGAGGTCTTCGAGCAGAACGACGCCTTCGGGGCGGACCAGATCGCGATAGGCCCCGTCGAGGCCCAGCACCTGACGCTTGCCCGCCTCGATCCGGTGGAAGGTCCGACCGGCGGCGAGACTGAGCGCAGGCGGCACCGCCCAACCTTCGCTCTCCAGCTTCGCGATCAGCCAATCGACGCCCAGCTTGTCGATCAACTGGAACGGCCCCTGCTTCCAATTGTAGCCCAGCCGCATCGCCTCATCGATCGCCTCGACTTCGTCGGCGGCATCACCCAGCAGGAAAGCGGCATAGGCCAGGGTGCGGCCCAGCACCCGCCAGGCATAACGCCCGTGCGGGCTGTCGTGATCGAGCAACGCATTCAGCGAGCGACCGGCAGCGGCAATCGCCTCGACATCGGCTTTGCGAGCGGGCCGGAAGGTGCCGGTGACGAGATCGATTGCTTCCTTGCGCTTCCCCGCCTCGCGATTGACGCGGTAAAAGCCGCCCTTACCCTTGCGCCCGGTATAGCCGTCGGCGATCAGCCGCTCGACCAGCGGCACTGGCCGGTTCAGGCTGTGGAACGGATCGTCGGCGGGCAACGCCGCCGCCAGACTGGCATTGACATGCGGCATCAGATCGAGCCCGACCAGATCAAGCAGGCCGAACACCCCGGTCTTGGGGATGCCCATCGGGCGGCCGACGATCGCATCGACGTCTTCGATATCCAGCCCCATCTCGACCGCTTCGATCACCGCCGCCTGGAGCCAGTAGACCCCCAGCCGGTTGGCGATGAAGCCGGGACGGTCCTTGGCATCAACGACGCTCTTGCCCAGACGGTGATCGGCGAAGCTGCGCACCGCCGCCAGCGCCTCGGGCCGGGTGGCGGGGCCACCGACCAGTTCAAGCAGCCGCATGTAACGCGGCGGGTTGAAGAAGTGGGTGATGCAGAAATCACGGGCAAAGCTGTCGGGCAGACCGCCGACCAGCGCCGCCAGCGGGATCGTCGAGGTGTTCGACGACACCACGCTGCCGGGTTTGCGCGCCGACTCAATCTTGGCGTAAAGCGATTGCTTGATGTCGAGCCGTTCGATCACCGCTTCAACGATCCAATCGCAATCCGCCAGACCGGCCAGATGGTCCTCGATATTGCCGGGCGTCACCAGCCGGGCGGCATCCCGGCTCATGAACGCCGCCGGGTCGGCTTTCTTCAGCCGCTCCAGCGCGCCTTCGGCAATGACGTTGCGGTTGGTCGCATCGGTGGGAACGATATCGAGCAACAGCACCGGGATACCGGCGTTGGCGACCTGGGCGGCGATCCCCGCCCCCATCGTCCCCGCCCCGATCACGGCAACTTTTTTGATGTTGTCCATCACACCGCCTCCAGGATGGTGGCGATGCCCTGACCGCCGCCGATGCATTGGGTAGCTAGGGCGAACCGGCCCTTTTCCCGCTTCAGCAGCGCGGCCGCCTTGCCGACGATGCGGGCACCGGTCGCGCCCAACGGATGGCCAAGCGCGATCGCGCCGCCGTCGAGATTGATCTTGTCGGCAGCAAGGCCGAGATCACGGATGCAAGCGATCGACTGGCTGGCGAAGGCTTCGTTCAGTTCGATCACGTCCAGTTGCTCGACCCCGATCCCGGCACGCGACAACGCCTTGCGGGTCGCACCCACCGGGCCGATGCCCATCACCGCCGGATCGCAACCGCACACCGCAAAGCTCTTGATCGCCGCCAGGATTTCCAGCCCATGGGCACGGGCATACTCTTCGGAGCAGACCAGCACCGCAGACGCGCCGTCGGTCAACGGCGAGGAGGTTCCGGCGGTGACGACACCTTGGGCGTTAAAGGCGGGCTTCAGTTCGGCCAGGCTTTCCAGCGTGGTGTCGGGACGGATGCAGCCGTCGGCGGCAACCGTGCCCTTGCGGCCGGTAATCGGAACGATCTCGGCATCGAACAGACCGGCCTCGCGGGCAGCGGTGGCGCGGCGATGCGAGGCCACGGCAAATTCTTCCTGCTCGCGGCGGCTGATGCCATAGCGGGCCGCGACGTTCTCGGCGGTGTCGCCCATCCCGATATAAGCGGCGGGCAGACGAGCGGCCAGCGCTGGGTTGGGCAGCGGGTTAAAGCCCATCATCGGCACCCGGGTCATGCTTTCGACACCGGCGCAGACGAAGACGTCACCGGCCCCGGCCAGGATCGAGCCGACCGCGACATGAACCGAGGTCATCGACGAGCCGCAGAAGCGGTTCAGCGTCGCAGCCCCGACCGATTGGGGCAGATCGGCGATCATGCCGACCAGACGGGCGAGGTTGAAGCCCTGCTCGCCCTCGGGGAAGGCGCAGCCGAGCAGAAGATCCTCGATATCGCCCGCCGGAATCCCGGAGCGGGCGACCAGGGCTTGGACCACTTGTCCAGCCAGATCGTCGGGACGAACCGACGCCAGGTCCCCCTTCTTGGCCGGAGTGAAGGGCGAGCGCACATAACCGGCGACAACCACCTTTTTCATCGACGAGTCTCCAGGACTTGATTGGTTTGGAGGAACGCCGTCGAAAAGAGGGGCTGTACGGCCTGAGGCCCTCTCTTTTCTAGGCGGAACCGATATCCACGCCCTTGGTGCGCAAGGTCTCGAGACTGATCCGCTCGATATCGCGCAATTCGCTCAAGGAGGTCTGCACCGCCTGAAGCTGGTCCTCGAGCTGGGCGATGCGCTCGTGAACCTTGGTAACGAGAAGCCGCAACTGCCCGACCTGGGTGGTATCGACCACGTACAGATCGAGAAATTCCTTGATGTCCCGCAACGTGAAGCCCAGCCGCTTGCCGCGCAGGATCAGAATCATCCGGGCGCGGTCGCGATGGGTGTAGACCCGGGCATTGCCGGCGCGTTGTGGCCGGATCAGCCCCTGATCCTCGTAAAAGCGGATGGTGCGGGGCGTGACTCCCAGCTCGCGCGCCAGCTCGGTGACCGAGTAGAGTTTTTCCATGACGGTTTTGCATCCATAGGTGCACATGTTGACGTAAAGGGGCGGAGGCTTCCCTATACGTCGCTCTGATAGCATGGTTTACCGACATGGTCATAGCCATCTTCCAGACTTTCTCTATCGGATCAGACGGCGTCCTGCCGCGAGGCGGCCCGGTCGGCGCGCGCTTTTTCTTCGGCCACCAGCTCTCGTTTCGACAGCTTGCCGATCATCGTCTTGGGCAGTTCGTCACGGAATTCGATGCTTTTCGGCATCTCGATCCGGGAAATCTGCCCGCTCAGGAAGGTTCTCAAATCTTCAGGCGTCGCGTCGGCCCCTTCGCGCAGGCGGACAAACGCCTTGGGAGCCTGACCGCGATACGGATCGGGAATGCCGATCACCACCACTTCGGCCACCGCCGGATGCTGGTAGAGGACTTCCTCGATCACGCGGGGATAGACATTGAAGCCGCCGCAGATGATGACGTCCTTGATCCGGTCGACGAGGTAGTAAAAGCCGTCCTCGTCGACATAGCCGATATCGCCGGTGCGGAGCGCCCCATCGACGAAGACCAGGGAACTGTCTTCGGGCCGGTTCCAGTAGCCCGACATCACCTGCGGCCCACGCACGCAGATTTCGCCGCGTTCGCCCGGTGCCAGGATCGTTTCGGGATCGGCGGGCGAGCGCACCTCGATCACCGTGCCGGGCAGGGTCTTGCCAATCGAGCCGGTCCGTGCCTCGCCGGTCAGCGGATTGCAGGTCACCACCGGTGAGGTCTCGGACAGGCCATAGCCCTCGACCACCCGGCAGCCGGTCAATTGTTCGAACCGGGTCGCCACCTCGACCGGCAACGGCGCGCCGCCCGAGATACAGATCCGGATCGACGACAGGTCATAGCCGCCCTTGGCCGCCGCGCCGTTGATCGCGGTATAGATCGTCGGGACACCGGGGAAGAAGGTCGGCTTTTTCTTGCCGATCAGCTTCAGCACCTGCTCAAGATCGAAGCGCGGCAGCAAGATCAACTCGCAGCCAAAGCTGATCCCGAGATTCATCACCACCGTCATCGCAAAGACGTGGAACAGCGGCAACACCCCCAACATCCGTTCCTGGCCGGGCTGGATGATCGGCACCCATTGCCGGATCTGCTCGGCATTGGCGGTCAGGTTGGCATGGGTCAGCATCGCCCCCTTGGGGACCCCGGTGGTGCCGCCGGTATATTGCAGCACCGCGACATCGGTCTCGGGGGTGATCGTCACCGGCTTGGGCTTGCCGTCATTGGCAATCAGCCGGGCATAGGGGACGTGGCGGAGATCCTCGGGAACGACGGCCATTTCCGACCGCCGCAACACCGAGAACAACACGCTTTTGACCGAGGGCAGGATGCCGCTCATCGGACAGACCACCACCCGTTCCAGGCAGGTCTCGTCCAACATCGCGGCAACCTTGGGGTAAATCTGTTTCAGATCGAGGGTCACCATGATGGTGGTGCCCGAATCCTCGATCTGATGCTTCAGCTCCCGCTCGACATAGAGCGGGTTGTAATTGACCACGATGCCGCCGATTTTCAGCACCGCGAAGTAACAGATGACGAAATAGGGGGTGTTGGGCAGGCACAGGCCGACCCGCACCCCCTTCTTCACGCCAAGATGTTGGAAGCCTCGGGCGGCCCGGTCGACCAGATCGCCCAGTTCGGCATAGGTCGTCCGCCGCCCCAGGAAATCGATCGCCGGATTGCCGGCAAACTGCGCCACCGCCCGATCCAGCAAGGATGCGACCGGAGAGGTCGGGATGGTGGTCGGAGAATGTGTCATGATGGTATTCACGATCCCTTACCCCTTCCGGCCAAAGCCTAGAATTTCATCGACAAGCTTGTGCTGACGATGTCGACGCTGCTGGCATACTCGCCGGTCAGGGTGCCGGTATTGGCCGTCCCTAACTCGTTGAGCGGTGCCTTATCGGCGAACAAATGGGCATAGCCGATGTTGAACTGATTGTTGTTGGTGAGGTCGTAGGTATATCCGGTCGACACCCAATACCGGTTCGAGTCGGGAACCCGGGCGGTACGGTGGGCATCGTCGGTCGCCGACTGGTCGTAGGCGATACCGAAATGGAACTTGCCCGCCTGCTCGGTCGTGTAGGTCGCCCCCAGCGACAGGAACCAGGTATCGTGCCAGCTTTCGTCAACGACGGTATCGTTGCGGCCGTTGCCGTACTTGATCCGCAATTCCTTGAAGCTGGACCAGCGGGTCCATTGCACGTCGCTCATCACCGCCCATTGCGGCGACAGCTCGTGATAAACACCGATCGACACCGTATCCGGGGTGGTCAGATTGGCCGAAGCGCTATCGTTGGCGAAACGGGCCGGGCCGGGCACCCCGTTCGGCACCCCTTCGAACCGGGCCTTGCCCGAAATGTTGTGCTCAATCTGCGAGCGGTAATTGAGCCCGACCCGGGATGTCGGACTGAATTCCCACAACAGACCGGCATTGCCGCCATAGCCGATCGCATCGCCCTGCACCGTCGATTTACCATCGCTGGCGCCGAAATTAATCGCCTGCGACAGCGTCACCTTGGTGTAGTCCAACTGAACGCCTGCCCCGATCGACAGGTTCGGCGTGATCCGATAGGCAATCGACGGATTGGCGTTGATGTTGGTGATGTTGCTTTGCAGGGCGTGATAGCGCCCGACCCAGTTCGGCTCGTAATGCGAGCGCAGGCCATACGGCGCGGTGACCGCCATGCCGATCTTCAGATCGGGCGCGGCATCCCACATCCCATAGACCGACCCCATCGCCGCATCCATGATCGCATCGTCGCCGGTGCTACCACGAACCGCGCTCCCCCCCACCTTGGCCTGACCGTTGAACACGGCGGTCGGCATGATGTAGGTGGACGAACCGGCCACCTGGGACCCTTCCAGCCGGGTCATCCCCGCCGGATTATAAAAAATCGTGCTGAGATCATACGCCTTGGCGGTTGAGCCGGCATACGCATTTCCCAACCCTTCAGCGCTCTGCTCACGCAAAGCGAACCCCGCGGCCTGAGCGTCGACGGAAACCGCCAGCGCTGAAATCAGGCCAAGCATACCCACATACGCCTCGCGGCGAATCATCTGTGACATGGTGTGTTTTCCTCCCGGAGCGATCTTACCGTCGCCCTTGCCGTAAAGCTAACCGTCTCCCCTCACCACGTCAAGAGCCTAACGTTTACGTAAACGTCAGTCTAATCTACGCCCCTGCCCTCCGGTATGTTCCCGTTTTATTACCGTTTTCGCAGGAGCTCGGGATGGGGGCGATCGCGTCGCCCCACATCCCTTGCGATTAAATCAATCGCTCTCAGCCGATCGCGCCGACCAGTTTCATCGCAACGCCCATCGACCCGGTCACCTTCAGCTTGCCCAGGGTATAGCCGAGCATCGGGTCCATCTTTCCGTCCATCAGCTTGATCAAATTGTCGGCGGACAGGCGAATTGTACAGGCGGCGTCGACCTCATCGTCGCTTTCCCCCTCGGTCAGCGTGGGATGCGGCGAACGCGCATCGACCACCCAGCACCCGTCACCGCCCAGATCGAAACGCACCACCGCGCCCAACCGATTGAGACGGGGCAGCACATCCCGCAGACGATCTTCGACGTCGGACATTTGAGAACCTCTCCCTGCGTTTCGTTGTTTTGTCCAATTTACGTTTACGTAAACGTAAGTCCGAAGTAAAGCCAGATCGACGAAACCGGGAAAGACTTTTGTCCCATACCGCGTCTGCACACCGACCGAACGGTCTGCGCGTATTTTTCTTATATTTTCAATTATTTAATCGAAATCGAATGGCTGGACAGGCTCGGCCGCCTTGGAATCCGTACCTATTGACCAATACGTCAACCAGATTCCTAATCCGGGATATGGCTAAGGACAGGTGCCTCTTTGCCGCCGCCCGGATCAGTCGATAGCGAGAATCACATGCGACGCCTTGAACAAAGCCCAGGCGGAATCGCCGGGATTCAGGCGCAAAGACTGGGCTGAATCGCGTGTCACGGTGGCGGCGATGGTCTTGCCCCCGCCGATATCGAGACAGAGTTCGCTGCTGACCGGGCCATCGGTCCGGCGTGACACAATCCCGGCCAGACGATTGCGGGCGGTGGCTTGCGGCTCGGCGCCCCCTTCAGCCAGCACCACGAAGCTCGAGGTCACCAGGGCGGTGACATCCTGGCCCAACCCGATACCAAGATCACGCAGGCTTTCGACGGTAATCAGCGCGGTCAGAGTCGCTTGATCGGTCAGGCGCAATCCGATTTCGGCATTGACGCCACCCAGGCGGATTTCCTCGACCCGACAGCGGAAGGCATTGCGGGCGGTGGTCCGCATCCCCAGGCGGCGCAGCAATTCCGGGGCGTCCAGGGTGGTGCCGCCCGCCGAGAACAATGCGGCGACACGCTCCAGTTGGGCTTCCATCTGGTGAAAGGCGGCGATCAGCGCCAGACCGTCTTCGGTCACGACGGCCCCGCCGCCGCGACGCCCCCCGGCCTGGGCGGCAACAGCCGGACGCGGCAACAGATTGTTGACCGCGTTTAAGGCCTCCCACGCGCCTTTATAACTGATGCCGACTTCCTGGGCCGCCTTGGTGATGCTGCCCAGCCGGATCACCTGCTCAAGCAGACGGATGCGTTCGCGTCCCACCGCGCTGCGACCCGCGCCGCGCAAGGCCACGATCGCTTCGACCCGGTCGCCATTGCCGTCCATCACCTGCCCCTATCGCCATATAAAGAAACTATATGACGACAGAGGCGGTGCGGAAAGTCCAAGACTACAAAATCGACTGGCCTGTCTTCTGCCAGTCGGCCATGAAGGTAGCCAGTCCCTTGTCGGTCAGCGGATGCTGAACCATCTGCCGCAACACCGCGGGCGGCATCGTGACGACATGCGCGCCCAACCGCGCCGCTTCGGTCACATGCATCGGATGACGGATCGAGGCGGCCAGAACCTCGGTGCGGAACAGCGGGTAATTGTCAAAGATCGAGACGATATCGCCGATCAACTCCATCCCGTCCTGCCCGACATCATCAAGACGCCCGACGAAGGGCGACACGAACGACGCCCCGGCCTTTGCCGCCAGGATCGCCTGATTGGCCGAGAAGCACAGGGTGACGTTGACCTTGATCCCGTCATCGGCCAGCGCCTTGCAGGTGCGCAAACCCGCCATCGTCAGTGGCACCTTGACCGCGACGTTGGGGCGCAGCGCCGCCAGTTTGCGGCCTTCGGCCAGCATCGTCTCGTAATCGGTGGCGGCGACTTCGGCCGAAATCGGGCCGGGAACGATGTCGCAGATCTCGGCGATCACGTCGAGAATCCGCCGCCCGCTTTTGGCGATCAGGGTCGGGTTGGTGGTAACGCCGTCAACCAGACCGGTCGCGGCAAGATCGCGGATTTCCTGGACATCGGCGGTATCGACGAAGAACTTCACGGCGAACTCCCTTTCGTGACGGCAAAACGGCGGTCAGACTACCGCGCTTTGCCGGTGGTGTCCCCCCTCAAAGCCCTTGCCAGCCCCGGTCGGGAGGAGTCACCCTTCCGGCCCTCTCCAGGATCGCGACGAAGGACGATAGCGATGGCTCCGACAGAACCGAATTCCGGTATCCGCGCCGTGTTCGACCGCGCCGCGGCGTCCTACGATGCCGGACGGCGGCGGCTGATCCCCTGCTTCGACGAGTTCTATGCCACCGCGATCGAACTGGTGACCGAGGCGGCTCCGCCCGGTGGCCGTGTTCTCGATCTCGGCGCGGGAACCGGGCTGTTGACCGCTCTGGTCGCCGAGACTCGCCCCGATCTCGATTTCACCCTGACCGATCTGTCAGAGGAAATGCTGGGCCGCGCCCGCGCCCGCTTTGCCGACCGGGCCGATCGGGTCCGCTTCCGGGTGATGGATCACCTCGCCCTCGACGAGATCGCCGCCTATGACGTCGTGATGTCGGGGTTGTCGATCCATCATCTGGAAGACGAAGGCAAGCGCCGCCTCTACGCCGCCTGCGCCCGTGCCCTGAAACCGGGCGGGCGCTTCGTCAATGCCGATCAGATTGCGGGCGACGATGCGGCGATGGAAGCGCGCTATTGGGAACATTGGCATGCCCGGGTCGTCGCCAGCGGCCTCGATCAGGGCGAAATCGATGCCGCGATCGAACGGCAAAGCTTTGACCGCCGCACCCCGCTCGCGCCGCAACTCGACTGGCTGCGGGCGGCAGGCCTCAGCGCTGTCGAATGCCGTTACAAGAATGTCAGCTTCGTTGTGATCTGCGGGGATCGGGGATAGCAAACCCGCCATCCCCTTCATCAGCCATAGATAACCTTACAGAACCGGCTTGCCGACCGGCAGAACGGTACGGCCGAACAGATCGCCCAACACAATGCTGGCCATCATGTACCAAGCCAGACCGGCACAGACCAACAGGTCCCAACCCGCCACGACGGTCATCTGCGGATAGCCGAAATGGGCGAGGTCGAGCAGGATGAAGCCCGCCAGCAGGGTGGTGAAACAGGCGGCCATCGCCTTGCTGATCTTCAGCGAACCCACCCACAAAATCGCGGTGAACAGGGTCCAGCCGACCAGGAACCAGCCGATATCGGTGGTCGAGGACGGGAACAGATCGAACTTATTGCCGATCAGCATCGCCGCCAGCGAAATCCAGAAACAGCCAAACGACGTGAACGCGACATAGCCGAAATTGTTGCCGGTCTTCTGTTCCTGCAACCCGGCGATGACCTGGGCCATGCCACCGAACACCAGACCCAGCCAGATCACCGGACCGATCCCGGCCCAGCCGATATTGTGGAACTGAAGCATCATCGTCGTCAGCCCGAACCCAGCCAGACCGATCACGGCCGGATTGCCAAGCTTCGGCGCCACGGCGCCCCCCGTTTTCTGATCGGTCAGTACGGCCGAAATGTGAGACATTGTTCGCCTTTCGTTATTCATGGCCCATTGGATTGGGCATGTTGCATTCCGCATGACGCGAAATGACGGCGAACGGATTGGTTCCAGGCCATGCTGGTTCGATCCCCCCTGTTTCCCCGCCATTTTTATCATTTTATTGCGGCGACACAGAGATACAGGCGCATCTCGTTACCGAGAAACGCTCATTCCACGCGACCAGCCATACATTTTTGCATAGCTGGGGTGCGAAGAAAAAGGGATGGGACGATGCAGACGCCCTTAGGCGTGGCCGGCCTCGCCCGACAGCAGGCCGACATCGATCCCCAATTTGTTGATCGCCTGTTCGTATTTGCGCTCGAGATCGGGCGCGAACAGCAAATCGGGATCGGACGGCGCGATCAGCCAGGCATTGTCGCGGATTTCGCTATCAAGCTGACCCGAACTCCACCCGGCATAGCCGAGCGCCAGCAACAGCCGACTGGGGCCGCTGCCCTCGGCGATCGCGCGCAAAACGTCAACGGTGGCGGTCAACGCGACGCCTTCGGCCACCCGCATCGTGTTGTCGTGCAGGTAATCGTCGGAATGCAGCACGAAGCCGCGCCCGACCTCGACCGGCCCGCCGAACAGAATCCGAATCTGCTCGCACTCGCTGGTCGAGGGGATTTCAAGCTGCTCGAGCAATTGCGGAAAGGTCAGCCCGCCCAAGGCCCGGTTGACGACAAGGCCCATCGCCCCTTCGGCATTGTGGGCGCACAGATACACCACCGTCCGCGCAAAGCGGGGATCGGACATCTGGGGCATCGCGATCAGCAATTGTCCGGCCAGATAGCCGGTGGTCATCGTTTGGCTCATTCGACTCACATATTCTGCTCGGGGGTGGAAAGCAAGCCCCCCCGATCGGAAGGCCGACGCGCGATCATGTTGACGGCAATCATCGTCATCACCGCTTCGCCCTTTTGATTGGTCACCTCGACCGACGAGGTGACCACGCCGCGATCGGGCTTCGAGCGCGAGGCCACCGCGTTTTGGACTGTCACCGTCACCGACAATTCGTCCCCCGGCCGCACCGGACGCAGCCAGCGCAACTGCTCGATCCCGGGCGAGGCGAGGCTGCTGACATCGCTCAGGTAATGGTCGGCCAACAGCCGCATCATCAACCCGGCGGTATGCCACCCGCTGGCGATCAGACCGCCAAACGGCCCCTTGGCCGCCGCTTCGGGATCGATATGGAAGGTCTGAGGATCGAAGCGCCGGGCAAAGGAAACGACTTCCTCTGCCTCGACCGCAATCGATCCGCAGGAATGCACCGAGCCGGGAAGGTAATCTTCGAAATAGCGATTATCGCGCGAGGTGACGAAGCTCATCTCTGGGCGTGCTCCTGACGAAGGATCGTAATCGCTTGAGGTTACACTCTTACCGCCCCCTCGGTAAGCCGGGCCAAGGTCTTAAGGTCGCTACGCGACCCTGCCCCCCGCTCGCGCAGCCTTTTGGCGATGACGGCAATCTTATCGGGCTTGCCGGGCAGGCCGAACAGATTGGCAAAGCTGTTGCGCCCCAGCACCCGATAGGCGGTGGCAAGACATATGGCCGCCTGGAACGTCGTCAAGGACAGACCGGCGAATAATTCCGACCGGACCGCATCATTGACACCGGCCAAGGCGGCGACCAACTCGCGCATTTCACTGGGCGAACGATTGCCCAGAATCTGGGCCACAGTGCGGTCGGTCAACGCATCCCACCAGAATTCCTCTTGCGGCGAGGAGGGTCGGCCCAGAGCATTCGCCGCCGGAACCAGTCGGGGCAACGGGGCTGGCGTGGGCGGCGGAGCGGGCGGCGGCGGCGGAGCGGGCGGCGGCGGCGGCGGAAGCGCGGCGGCAAGAGCGGGGGGGGAAACAACCGGCGGTGCCGACGGGGTCAGAGTCCGCACGGCTTCGGCATCGCGCAGGTCCAGCAACCCCGGCCCCAGCCGCAGCACCGTTTCGACCGGCAGCGGGGCGTAATGCGGCACCAGCGGCACCTGCCAGTCGTGCAGCAGATAATCACGCAGCGCCAGATACAACCGCCCGGCGCGGGACGCCGGATCGTTGGGATCGCTGCCCAGCGCCACCCGGAAATGACGCTTGGCATGGGTCCGAACGATCATCGCGACAATGTCCTGAACCGAACGGCCGCAGCGGAGCCGGACACGATCGTCATGAACCTCGCGGCCGCGCTCATCGACCAGCAGGGCGCGGAAATGGCGGCGCTGAAGCTGAAAAATCTGAAGACAACCGCTCAACAGCTCGGTGCTGTCCATCACGGTGTCATAAAAACGATCGCGGTGAATTGACCCAAAGGCGGGGATAAGGCCACGAAAAATCGCCGCCGCCGGACCCTTCAAGGCTTCGTTAATGAAATGAACCGCTTCAAGGCGCCCCGGAGGAAGTGTGGATGGGGGGCTTGAAGGTCGAGTCACCCCCCTACCTTCTTTGGGCATGGCACCTAGACCTATTTCCACCAAAATCTAAGGTACCCACCCGATCGGCAGAGGTCAAACATCGAGTTTTGTCAACTTGTCGCGTCTCGTCGCACCGCAGCATCGGCGGCAGACAAGACCTGATCGCGGGTCAACGGACGCCCGATCACCATCGGACAGACCGGACCGCGCGACAGGGCCAGACGGCGGCGCGGATCACCATCGTCGATCAGCACCAGCGGCACCGCCCCCAGCGAATCGCGTTGATCGGGATCAAGCGCCAGAGTTGCAGCCACGACCAGATCGAACGGAGCCCGGCTGGCATTGGCCCGCGCCGAAGCGGCCAGAGCCTCGCGCCCTCCGGGCACCCGCACTACCGCGGCTCCGGCTTGCTCGGTAACCAGGGCGATCAAGCCGCGTTCGTCGGGGTCGGGCGCGACGACGAGAACCCGCTTCCCGATCAAACAATCGGCCTCGGCACGGATCGGTGTTGCCCCCTCGGCCGGGTCCAGCGGCACAACGCACCAGACCGCGCCGCCCAGTTCGGCCAACGCATCGCCGCCGACGCTTCCCCCCAACCGGGCCACCAGCAGGCGGGCCAGCGCCAGCCCCAGTTCGTTGACATCGCTGTCCGGTCTGGGACGCAGCAGGGTTTCGACCCACGATGAATCCCCTGCCCCGTCATCGACCACCCACAGCCGCAGCCGGGGAGCGGCTTCCGGCCGATCCGGTCCCAACCGATCAGCAAAAACGCGGACCCGCCCGGTCGCGGCCGCTACGGCGTGGTCGAGCAACAAACCAATCAGGCGGGCCAACCAAACCGGATCGAGACGAACCAGCGGCGGCAAACCAGGATCGATCCGGGACTCAATCCGAACGTGCCCAGCCCCGGCCTGGGCAAACGCGATTGCCGCGGCCATCACCTTGCCCAACTCAACCGTACACGGCGTGGGCGGCGACTCGCCCTGCTCCAGCCGGGCATAATCCAGCGCCGCATCGAGCCGGTCGAGCACTGGCCAGGCCGCCGCACCCAAATTGACCAGCGACGACCGCAGGCGAGCGGCCAGGGCGACGAAAAAATCGGCCCGTGCCTGGGCAACGGCCCGCGCCTCGTCACACGCGGCCGTCAGGGCACAAATCCGGGAATCGCGTTCGCCGGTGGCGGCGTGAAATCTGGCGAGGATTCGGGTGAAGACGGCGGCGACCTCCCCCACCTCGCTGGCCGAATCGGCACTCAGCGACGAAACGAACGAGCTCGACGAATCGTGCGCCTCCAACTGGGCGAGCAGATCGTGCAGGGTCCGGCGGTTTGCCGCCTCGGCCCGGCTCTCGTTTTCGGCCTGCTCGCTCTCCAACCGCCTTTTCTCGGTGGCATGGCAGCGGAACACTTCGATCGTCCGCGCCATCGCCGCCAGTTCGTCGTTGAGATCGCTGTCCTCGACCGCGCGGCTCCAATCCCCTCCGGCTCCGGCCTCCATCACCGCATGCAAATCGAGCAGCGGGCGGCGGATCGACAGGCCGATCATCGCGCTGATCCACCCGCCCAGCACCAGAAGCCCCACAGCGCCGACCGCACCGACCACCGCCATCCGGGTCAATTGATCGTGCGAGCGTTGGCGCAAATTTTCTTCGCGTTCACGACTGTCCGCGATCAGACGCTCGATCGCCGCCGACATCGTTGCCTGACTGGGGTCGAGTTCCTGCGACAGAATCCGGCCGCGCTCTTCGTAATTGCGGGCCAGTTCGTCAATCGCGACGGTCAGAACCCGCGCCCGCACCGCCAGCATCCCCAGCGCATCGCGTTGCAGATCGCTGTCGGCGATCCGGGTCAGAACCGGGATCGATTCCGCCATCCGGGCCAGCCCATCGCGGGCTTCCTCGGCGCGGGCGGCATTGCCGTCAAAGGAAAAGGCGTTGACCGCGATCAGGGTGCCGACAAAATTCTCGTGCGATTTGACCAGAGCCGGGGCCAGTTCGCCGCCGCCCCGGGTCCGCGCCGTCGAGTTCAGAATCGCATAGAGACCGGAAATTTCGCCGATCGTCTGGTGAACCTGACTTTCATAAAGACGGGCGATCTCGGCATTGACCACCTTCAGGCTTTGGAACCCGACGACGAACCGCCGCGCTGCTTCGTGCATCGCGACCGCATCATCGCTCCGCGGCACCGGTTCAGCCGTGGTGGCATCGCCCATCAGCACGAACAGTTCCTCGGACGCCCGCATCGCCTCCTTCAACAGGTCGTCGCTGGGGTTGGCCAGATATTGCCGCACCAGACCCTGCACCCGGCTGGCGCGGGTATCGAGATCGTACAAGGCGACCGTGCCGCGCTGGACCAACCGCAATGCGTCAATATCGCCGCTGGTCACCATCGCCGCGTGCCAGCCCAGCCCCCCCACCGCCAACGCGACGAACAGGTTGAGCGCCACCACCAGCGGAATGCGCCAAGCGATGGGAAGAGCCCTGATCCAGCGAAGCAAACGGCGAGGCACCATGACCCAATGGTACGTCATCCCTTCCCGGCTTTAAACCCAGCCGGAAAGGTCAGTGCCTCTCAGCCGAAGGCCGGGACGTCGCGCCTGATATCGGGGCCGTCTTGAACAAAGGTGATCGAGAGTTGGACGGCAATCTCGGTCGCTTCCGTGCCCCGGTCGGGCACCGGCTGATGCAACGTCACGCCAAGATCGCCAAGCGCGGCGGCGAACGCGGCAAGCTCGCGGGCGGGAAGTTCAAACGCAATCGAAGCCAGCCGGTTCGAGAAGAACTGATGGGTCACGACCCAACCGCCCGCCGCATTGATAGCCTCGGCGATATCATGCACCGCTTCGTGGAAGCCACGCCGTGTCGACGCTTCCAATAACACCATCGCGAAAAAACCTTCTGCCGAGCCTCGATTTCGCGCGGACCACAATGGCAGACCAGTGCCGCGCGGGGCAATCCGAACAGACCTGGACGAGGACGCGACCGGGCATGAATGCCGGTCGCGTCCCCGCCCCATTATGATTCGTAGGATTCGGTCTGCCGCCGGGTCCGGGGCTTGACCGCCCTGGCGCCACCGTCGCGGCTGGCCAGGACGAACACCCGGATCGCCGAGGTCAGCCCGCCATCGGGATGGCGCAGCCGGGCGGTCTGGCAGAGTTCGTCGATGCTGCATCCAAGCTCGGACGACAGCGTTTCAAGGACCCGCCAGAACTCCGCCTCCAGTTTAACGCTGGTCCGCCGCCCGTCGATTCTGACGTTGCGGCAGATCAGCGCCCCCGAGCGGCGCTGCGGGGGATGCTCCCGCTTGACGTAACTCGACGGATCGGAAATGCGTTCGTCGAGGCTGCTGATGGCGACTTCGAGAATCGCCATCAGCGGGCCGTTGTCCATCTCCAGCGCACGATCGGCCAAACGGCGCAATTCGATGCGAAGGTTGATGTCGGCAACCAATCCCGTGGGATCATCCCAGCCCATCGCCGACCTATTCCGCCGCGGTCAGTCGGTGGGATTCGGGACGAGACCGGATCCGGCTGAAATCCCACGACCCTTCGGGCTGGACGATCAGGCTTTCGAATTCGGGATCGCCGAACGGACCGGCTTCGATCGCCCCCAGATCGGGACGGCGGGGCAGATCGTGGATGATCGGCACCAACGTTCCGCGATACATCTGGATCGCCTCGCCCGACTGACGCCCGCCGAACCGCTTCCAGAAATTGACCGTTTCCTGCCGGGCACGACCGGCGACGGTGCGATAGCCCTTCTGCCGGGCCAGATCGAGCGCGGCGCGGGCCAGACCGGCCAGCACCTGATACGAGCGATAACGCCGCCGGATGCCGACCCGCTCCAGCAAGGCAAAATCGGCGAACCAGCGCAGGCGGATCACCCCGGCCGGATCGCCATCGACATAGGCGATCAGGTGGGTTGAAACATAGTCGTTTCCGTTGAACTCGTCGAAATAGGTGATGTTGTCCTCTTCGGCGAGAAACACCGCCGCGCGAACCGCCATCGCCATCGCGTGTTCGTCAGGGGTACGCACTAACCGAATCTCGATCGTTGGCGAACGTTTCTCCGCGGCATCTTTTGAGAGCAGGGCGCTCATGATTGCGTCTCCATGCAAGAATTCCGACAGGGGCTATCTTGCGACGGTCCGACGCAGTGTGGTATGCCGTGAAAACTTAATACCGCACACCGACCCCCGAAGGGTGCATGAGTTCATTTCGCCTCCACGATTGGAATGATGTCCGGCTGATCATTGCCTGCGCTTCGCGCGGCAGCTTTGCCGGAGCCGCGTCAGAGCTTGGGATAGACCAGACCACGGTCAGCCGCCGGATTTCCGCGATCGAGGAAGCAATCGGGCGCCCCTTGTTCAACCGTCGCCGCTCGGGCGCATCGCCCACCCCGGCGGGGGCCGCCTTGCTGGAACGGGCGTTGCGGATGCAGGCCGCCGCCGAGGAATTCGAAGGTGCGCTGCACGGCCTGTCGTCATTCCCCTCGCCCAAGGTAACGGTTTCGGCCAGCGAAGGGCTGTTGACCTACACCCTGATTCCGGCGCTTCTCGGCCATAAAAAGGCGGAATTGCCGCTGGATCGCTCGATGATCCGACTCGGTTTGCCCGATCTGGCCTTCACCACCGCCTCGGATAAGGCCGACATTTCGGTGATCGCCACCTCGCCCGGCGATATTCCCCGCCTCAAGGGGGCGCTGCGGGTCCGTCGTATCGGCACCATGCATTTCGTTCCGGTGGCGTCTCGGAAGTTCCTGAAGCGTCTGCCGCCGTTGAACCACTTTGACGATCTGGCTGAGCAACCATTGCTCGATATCGGGTTCTATCAGGCGATTCGCGGATTGAACGACTGGAACGCGTTGATTTCCGAGCGCAAACAGCAAGGTAAGGACGTTCTGGTCGCGTCGACCACGCCAAAGCTGCACCAGCCGCTGCTGGGCGGCGAAGGAGTTTCGCTGCTGCCAAATTATTCAACGCTTTATGAGCCGAAGCTGGTCCAGCTTGACCTTGCCGCGCCGCCGATGGGGGTCTCGCTATGGCTGGTCGCACACGAGGACACGCTACGTGAACCCGCAGTGCGAGAACTTTACGACCTGCTGGCGGCAATGTTCCTGGCGTCATCCTGGTACCGGGAATTTTAACCATTGGTCTGCATACGCCGGTATGCAATTGCATACAAAAAACAGTTGCGTCGGAGCGAGCGGTGTTTAGAATAACTGAGGGTTCCTCACATACGATTAGGGGTATTTGTTTTGCTTAAGAAGAACGTTTCGACGCGGGGTCGCCTGGAGAGCGGAGCCCCTAACCCAGTTGACGTTCACGTCGGCGCTCGGATGCGACTTCGCCGCACGTTGCTGGGGATGAGCCAGGAGAAGCTTGGCGAGGCGATTGGCCTGACCTTCCAGCAGGTTCAGAAGTACGAACGTGGTGCCAACCGTATCGGGGCCTCGCGGCTGTTCGATCTGGCCCGCGTCCTTGACGTTCCCGTGTCCTATTTCTTTGATGACATGTCCGATGCGGTTCAGAACCTGAGCCCGGTCAACGTGATCAAAGGCTCGGTCGGTCTGTCCGAAGAACCGGCGACGTTCGAAGCCGATCCGATGACCAAGCGCGAGACCCTGGAACTGGTCCGGGCCTACTACAACATCACCGATCCTCAGGTGCGCAAGCGGGTGTACGAGCTGGCCAAGGCCCTCGCCGCCGCGAACATCGACGAAGACTAAGGTCTTTTTCCCCTCGCAACCGATGGCAGGCTCCAGCCTAGGCCATTGGTTGCGAGTAAGACCCTTTCCCTCAGGCCGACCCCGATAAACCGCCCGCTTCGCGCCCGGCGGTTTTTTTCATGCCCATTCAGTAATTTTAAGTATTATCCGACGCTATTGAAACAAGTCTCATACGAATATTATCTCATCCGTAGCGAAATCAATAAAACAAAACCGCCATACTGACACAGTAACGCGCATGTCGGCTCCAGCCATAGTGCGGCCGGTATCGGGCGGGTTTGCCATCAGAAAAGGCATCACCATGAACAGGGATCGCATCATCGGCTCGGCCAAGCAGGTCAAAGGCAACATCGAGCAAGTGACCGGACGGATCTTCGGCGACGCCAAGCTAACCGCCGAAGGCAAGATCGACGAGAGCGAAGGAAAGCTTCAGAACAGCATCGGCAGCCTGAAGGATTCCGTGAAAAGTGAGTAGACGGAACGCCTTGCTGGCATGACGCAATCAAATTTCACGTGGGAAATGCCCCCTCGATTTCCCCGTGATTTACCCCATGCCAACGGCCGTCCGTTCGTTGGCATGGGTGCTTGCCCTTTCCGCTCAACGCGTCCGGATTCAATCCGGGTTCCACTGGGCAGGAGGGAAAGCAAGAGCGGCCCACACCAGATGGGCCAGCCGGACCTTCGACAGACAAGGATCACGCCATGACCGCTTTGCCTCTGCGCGCTTTGCCGCTGGCTCCGCTTGCCCTCGTCCTGGCAAGCGGCCTGCTGGTCGCGTCGTGTGCCCCGGTTGCCTCGACGCCGCAATTGGTCCAATCCAACACGCCCACCGTGACCTACCGCTACACCGCCGATCAGGAACTGGTCCAGGCCAATCAGAGCGCGGCCTCCTACTGCAACCAATATCAAGCGACGCCGCGGACGAAGACGTTTTCGACCGAAACGGATGGCAGCAAGATCGTTGTATTCGAATGTGTCCGGGTCGCGGCTGCCCCGCCGCCCCCAGTTCCGGCCCCCTACAACCCCAATCTGGTCTACAGCGTTCGTTCGGACCAGGAGTTGCTCGACGCCTCGCGCAACGCCCAGAGCTATTGCCTGAGCAATGGGGCGCAGCAGGTCTCGTCCACGATCAGCACCAACCCCAACGGCATCCGGACCGTCACCTTCCAGTGCCTGCCGCGTTAGCACCTTTGGGGCCCCGAGCCGATTCCATTCCGATGGAATCGGCTCTACACGTCGAGTCGTGGCCCCCGTGTGATCCGCAGCGTCTTCATCAGGGTGTAAAGGGTGGGACGGCTGATGCCGAGCACCCGCGACGCTTCCTGGATATTGTTATCGGTAATCGCCAGCGTGCGGTTAAGCGCCCGGCGCTCGGCCTCTTCCCGCACCTGACGCAGCGTCGGCAGACGCAGGGCGTCGGCCGATTCGCCCCCGTCGCACAGATCCATATCTTCTACCGTAATATAGAGCCGGTCGGCCAAGACGACCGCGCGCTTCAGCCGGTTTTGCAATTCCCGCACATTGCCGGGCCAGGAATAGGTCTCGATCCTGGCCAGCGTCTCGGGCGCAAAACCCTTGATCGGCCGCCTCAGCCGTCGGCTCATCGTCGTCAGCAGGAACGAGGCGATCAGCGCCGCGTCGCCTGGGCGGTCGCGCAGAGGCGGAATCGCCAACCCAACCTCGTTCAGACGATAAAACAGATCCTCGCGGAACGATCCGGCCTGCATCATCGTGCGCAGATTGCGGTTGGTGGCGGCAATGACGCGGACATCGACCGGCACGGTCTTGCGTCCCCCCACCCGCTCGATCTGCTTTTCTTGAAGGAAACGCAAAATCTTGACCTGAAGCGCCAGCGGCATGTCGCCGATCTCGTCCAGAAACAAGGTGCCGCCGCTGGCCCGTTCGATCTGACCGACCGCCTGGGCAAAAGCGCCGGTGAACGCCCCGCGTTCATGACCGAACAATTCGCTTTCCAACAATGCTTCGGGAATCGCCGCGCAATTGATCGCGACAAAGGGGCGGTCGCGGCGGTCGCTCCAGGCATGGATGGCGCGGGCCAGCACGTCCTTGCCGGTGCCGCTCTCTCCGGTGATCAGCACCCCCACCTCGACATCGGCGACCCGGCGCGCCATGTGGCAGACCTTCAGCATCTGAGGCGAGGCGGCCAGCAATCCGTCAAATCCGCTGTCACCGGCCAGGCCTTCGCGCCGGTCGTCGCGCTCTGCCTCCAGCCGATAGCTGTTCCAGCCCCGCTCGACGATGACGCGAAGGACGTCGCTATCAACCGGCTTGGCATAGAAATCATAGGCTCCCCCGCCGATCGCATCCTGGGCGTTGCGGCGGTCCTCGGTGCCGGAGGCGACGATCACCTTGGTCAGGGGCTGGATCGTCATGATCTCGCGCAGGGTCGCCACCCCTTCCCCGGCGCTGTCGCAGTCGGGGGGCAGGCCGAGATCAAGCACCACCAGCGGCGGTTCGCGCCTGCGGAACTGAGCAATCGCTTCGGAGCGGTCCCCGGCGAAATACAGTTCGTAATCGGACAAGGCCCAGCGAAGCTGTGCCCGCATCCCTTCGTCATCTTCGACGACCAGGATGGCGGGCGTTTCGGGCAGGATCGACGACATCGCGACGCGCTCCCTTTTTTACACCGAGAGACCGAAGCGTTCGGCCGATCCGTCCCGCTGGATGCCGCGCCGGACCACGCCGGGACGTGTCGGCAGACGGATGCGGACAAGGGTGCCGCGGCCCAGTTCACTTTCGACATCAAGGCAGCCGTTCATTTCGCGCACCAGCCACGCCGCCTGAAATGCGCCGATGCCCGATCCGCCGGGCTTGCTGGTCTGAAGCGGCCGGAACAGGCGGTCGCGAATGAAATCGGCCGACATCCCCGGCCCGCTATCGGCAATCTCGACCACGCCGTCAGCACCGACGGCAACCCGGACGGTTCCATCGGGACCAGCGGCATCCCAGGCATTGCCGATCAGGTGCCCCAGCACCGAGACCATCCGGTCGGCCTGTCCCAACACCATCACGACGGGGCTTTCGGTGGAAAAGATCACCGCTCGCCCCGGCCGCCAGCCCGCGGCGGCGGTGGCGGCGGTCTCGACAAGATTAAAGCGGCGCGGACGCAGCACCCGCCCGCCCCGATCCAGGCGACTTTGCATGGCACGCAACCGCGCCACCGCCGCGCCGACGGTCATCAGCATGTCGCGCTGGAAGAGGGGGTCGTCGCCGAAACGCTCGGCGTTTTGCAGCATCAACGACATCTGCCCCAGCACGTTCTTGACGTCGTGACGGATGAAGGCGGAGCGACGGCTGTAATCCGACAGGGACCGCACATCGCTTAATTCCTGCGACACCCGCGCTTCGGCAAGATAGCTGGCGGCCAGGGTCGCCAGCGCCATCATTCCCTCTACCGACTGCGACGGAGCCAGACACAGCATCGCGAATCCTTCGGTGCCGCCCTGGTGGATCAGCGGCACCACCACCCACCCCTCGCCAAAGCCACCCATCCACGGCGGCAGGATCGGCGCGGCCGCGTCCTCGTGGTCCCATCCGCATTCGCCGACCTCGACGATCCGTCCGGTCTCGGCCAGAAAACGCGACAGATCGGCCTGGGCCGACACATGCGACAACGGCCCGGCCATTCCCACCGATGCCATCGGCAGAAACGCCCCGGTCGAGGGATTGCGCACCCAGATCGCACCGAACTCGCTGGCGGCGGCATCGACCAGCGCCCGCAACAACCGTTGCCCCAGGCTGCCCTCCGCGCCGGGAGCGGCAATGGTGGCGACGAAAGCGGCCAGCAGCGATCGGGCGTCATCGCCCGGACCGAACCGCCGCCGGACGCCGTCGCGCAATGCGGCGACCGCTAGCCCGACCCGGGTACTGATCGAGTCCGGATGGTTTCTCATCCCTGTCATCCACCGAATCCTCCCGCCGAGGAAGCGACTGATCTGATCGCACCAACCGAAACATAGAATGGAAGGCTGGCGAGAGCAGACTCAGTCTGAAACCTTATCGACTCCGGCATAAAGATAGCTTTTTTCCATAAATGCCCCTCTTTCATTTATAGATTAATATCTACAAACCGAAACAACATCATTTCGTAACAAATGATTTAATAAAATTACGCGAATAAAGGCTCAACTTACCTGTCTTTTTATTTTACACTGCCCAAGCAGACCGGATGGGATAGGCCTGTTTTACGCACCCGGCGCCGTCATCCCCGGCCATGGCACGATTCATGCTGATGGCTTCTCACGCCCCACGGGCTGAAACGCGGAGGAATTCTGGCGTGACGATGGCACAAGCTTCGATCCGGTCGATTGCGGTGCGCCTGCTGGCCTGGATCGGGCTGATCGGGCTGGCGCTGCTGTCATGGTTGCCGGGGGACGAGATGATCCGCAGCGGACTGGATGGCCGGATCGAACATGTCATGGCCTATGCCGGAATCAGCACTCTGGTCGCCCTGGCCTATGCCCGTCGGATCGGGCTCAAGGCGGTGGCCGCCCTTCTCATCCTGTATGCCGGAATGCTGGAGATCGGTCAGATTTTCGCCTTTGGCCGCCATGCCGCGCTTTGGGACGCGTTCGCCAGCGGCACCGGAATTCTGATCGGAACCGCTCTCCACCCCCTTATCCGCAGCGGAGCGCGGCGCCGGCGCCCCTTGCACCATTTCCTGTCCTCGCTCACCGACTGACCGGGCTCATGCGCCCTTCCCGTCCGACTGCGTCGATGAACCCGAAAGCGAAGCGCCATGGATTTCCGTACCAGATTGCCGCGTGTCATCGGCATCGTCGTCGTCTTAGCCGCCGCCGGATTCGTCTTCCATGACGCGCTGGGTCTGATCTTCACCAGTTGGGAGCAGCCGGAATACAGCTATGGCTATCTGGTCCTGCCGCTGGCGATCCTGCTGTTCGTCAACCGCCTGAACGGCCAAGACCTCGTCATCCGGGGATCGTGGGGAGGCGTCGCCCTGGTGGGCGCATCGCTTTTGCTTGAATTGGGCTGCGAACTGTCGAACGTCAGGGGCGTCCAGCCCTATTCGGTGCTGCTGTTTCTGTATGGCGGCTTCGTCACCTTGTTCGGCTGGCGCAAATGCGTCGTCTTCGCCGTTCCGCTGGCTTATCTGATTTTCGCGGTCCCGCTGCCGCGCTTCATCTTTGCCGAGATTTCGGTTCAGCTTCAGTTGATCTCGACCGATTTGGGCGGGGCGATTCTTCAGGCGCTCGGCTATTCGGTCTATTCGGAAGGCAACGTGATCGATCTCGGCGGCTACCGCCTCCAGGTGGCCGAGGCATGCAGCGGGTTGCGCTATCTCTTTCCCCTGCTGAGTTTCAGCGTCCTGGTCGCCTTTCTGCTGAAGTCCCGGCGCTGGATCCAGATCTTCATCGTCTTGTCGTCACCGCCGATCACCGTCCTGATGAACAGTCTGCGGATCGCCATCGCCGGAATCGCCGTCAACGAAGCGGGACCGGCAATGGCCGAGGGCTTCATTCACGCCTTCGAAGGATGGGTGATTTTCATCGGCTGCCTTCTGGTTCTGCTGCTCGAACTCTGGCTGCTGCGCCTGCTCGGATGCCGGATCGAGATTGAGTCCTCGGCCCTGTCGCTGTCGCGTCGGCCGGTCTTTAGCGTAACCGTCCAATCGTGGCAGCGGACAATCGCCGCCACCGCGTTGCTGGCGCTTGCCGTAGGAACCGATATCGCCCTTGCCCTGTTTCCGCCCGACCGCCCCGGTCCGGTCCGGCTGCAAACCAAGCTGGAATATTTTCCCACCGCGATCGGAACCTGGCGCGGGACCCGCCAAACCATCCCAGCCGAAACGATCGAGACGCTGCAACTCGACGATTATGTCCTGACCGATTATGTCGGCGACGACGGTGCCACGGTCAGTCTCCATGTCGCTTATTACGGCCACCAGGATAGCACCGCCGCCTATCACTCGCCGCGAATCTGCATTCCCGGCGGTGGCTGGAAGATTGTCTCGCTGACGCGCCGAATCATCACGGTCAATGGCGCGGCGTTCCCGGTCAATCTCGTCCTCATTCAAAACGGGACGGCCCGCCACCTGCTCTATTACTGGTTCGACGAGCAGGGCGAGCGTCTGACCGAGGATTACGCGGTCAAGCTGCATATTCTGGGCAATGCCTTGCGCCTGCGTCCGACCAACGGCGCGCTGATCCGGGTGCTGACCCCGCTTGACCCCGCCGAGACGGTCGACACCGCCGCGGCCCGGCTGGGACGGTTTTTAGACGATGCCGTCCCGATTTTGCAGGGCGCGATGGCCGAAGCCGCTCCATCCCCGGCATGGGGACGGTGAGATCATGACTCAGCAAAGCCCACTCGCTCCCCGGCATCCCGACCCGATCCGCACGATCTGCTGCATCCATCAGGGCTA
This sequence comes from Magnetospirillum fulvum MGU-K5, assembly GCF_000442515.1. Taxonomy (GTDB): domain Bacteria; phylum Pseudomonadota; class Alphaproteobacteria; order Rhodospirillales; family Magnetospirillaceae; genus Phaeospirillum; species Phaeospirillum fulvum_B. The sequence continues at coordinate 28,831 of NZ_AQPH01000033.1, forward strand.
TGAATTGTACGGCTCGGATCGGCTGTTCATCCAGTGCGTCGCGATCCTGCGCCGCCTCCACCCCGAAGCGGCGATCGAAATCGTGTTGCCCAAACCCGGCCCGATCGTCGATCCGTTACGGATGGAGGGGGTCAGCATCGTTTTCGACGATATCTGGGTGCTGACGAAAAAAAGACATCGCGCAGAAATTGCTGTTCCGGTTACCGCATCTGATCGGCTGCATCCGCGCGGCAAGACGGCGGATCGCCGACAGCGATCTCACCTATATCAGCACCTCGGTCATCGCCGATTACCTCCTTGCCGCCCGGACCAGCCCGGCGGCGTGCCTGTGCCACGTCCATGAAAGCCCGGACGGTCTGGCCCTGCTGGCGGTGCGGGCGCTGCTGCACTGGGCCGCCATTCCGATGATCTTCAATTCCGCCGCCACCCAGACCCAATTTTCCCTGCCCGAAGCGATCCCCCAGGCGGTGGTACTCAATTCATGCAAGACGCCGGAGAAGACCCGCCCGGTCGAGTATGACGGCCTTGCCCCCCTGAAAGTGCTGATGCTCGGCCGGATCAACAGTTGGAAAGGGCAAGACCTGCTGGTCGAAGCGGTGGCGGCGATGCGGATCGAGGCGCGGGCCCGGATCGAGATTCGCATCGTCGGCGGCACGTTCGACAATGCCCGCCACGATCTCGCTCTGCTCGACCTGATCCGCCGGTTCGAGCTTGAGTCCTATATCGAGGTCCTGGGCTTCGATCCCGATCCCACCCCACATTATCAATGGTGTGACATCCTGGTGGTCCCGTCGCGCAAGCCCGAACCATTCGGGCTGGTCGCGATCGAAGCGTTCTCGCACGGCCGCGCCGTGATCGCCGCCGATCATGGCGGCCTGACCGAGATCGTAACGCCGGATCGCGACGGATGGCGCTTTGAGCCGAACTCGGCCGCCGATCTGGCGCGATATCTGGAAATGGCGGTTGCCTCGCCCTTTGCTGTCCGCACGATGGGGGAGACGGCGCGGATAACCCATGCCCAACGCTTCACCGAAACCATTTTCGAACGGAGCTTCGCCGAAGCGCTGCATCCCGCCGATCCGACCGCGCCATGAAATCCGACAAGTTCGCGATGTCGGTCTCGACCTTTACCCGGATCGGAACCGGGTTGGTAATCTTTGTCCTGCTCGCCCGCTATCTCGGACCGGGACCGTTCGGCGTGTTCGCGGCGGCGATGGTCTATGCCACCCTGCTGGGGCTGGTCGCCGATTACGGTCTGGGGACCTATGCCCTGTGCGAGGCGGGAGCCCACCAGGGACGCGGCGCGACCATCGTGATGCAGGCCCTGATGGTGAAGCTGATCACCACCGGCCTTGTCACCCTGGGCGGTCTGGTCGCCCTGGCGGTCGTGGCTCCGGTGCACGATACCGTGATCGTCATCGTCGCGGTCTATATCGGATTGATGGCGACCTCGTTCGCCGATCTGTGTTTCGTCACCGTCCGCGCCGTCGGACGCTACGATGTCGAGGCGCGAACAGTGGTGGCGACCAGCATCGTTTCGGTCGCCGCGATCGCCTGGGTGACCGTCGCCAGCGACAGCATCGCCGCCGCCGCTTTGTGCTTCATGGTCACCCGTCTGTTTTATCTGGCGACCAGTTGGATCGTGCTGCGGCCGTTTCTGGCAATTGCGGCGGTCTGGCCGGTCCGGCGGGCGGACCTGCTGCGGATCATGCGGCAGGCTTCGCCTTATGCCATCGACGGCTTGCTGGTCAACCTGTCCAACCAGATTGATGTCGTGATGGTCAGCCTGTTGCTTAGTCACGTCGAGATCGGGCTGTATCAGGCCGGAGCGAAGCTGTTGCAGGGGGTCGCCCCGGTCTCCGCCATTCTGGCGATGGTCTATCTGCCCAAGTTGGCCGAGGCCCATCAGAGCGGCGATCTGGGTCGGCGAAACCAGTTGGCCGCAAAGCTCAATCTTGAGTTCGTCGGCCTCGCCACCATCGGCTTTTTCGGTTTCATGGTGTTCGGGCCGCTGTGGACGATCCATGTCTACGGCCCGGAATTCAGCCCGCTGATCCCGCTGTGGCCCGGGCTGTCCTGCTTCATCCTGTTCCGCTTCACCGCCTCGGCCTATGGGATCGAGCTGACCGCGCTTGGCGAAATGCGCTACCGGATCGGCACCTACATCCTGGTCATCGGCGCGGTGGTGATCGGCTCGCTGATCGCGCTGCCCCGCTATGGGGTGGCGGCGGCACCGTGGATTCTGGCCGGATCGGGTCTGATCCTGCTGCTGGTCTATGGATTCATCTCGGCACGCTATATGGGCAGTCGCCGGATCGTCGCGTACAGCCTGGCCTGGTCGCTGCTATTGCTGGCGTCGGCTCTGCTGTTCGCGGCGGAACGTGGCTGATTTCGGGTCCGTGCGCCCCGCTTCCGGGGCTTCGGCAGGAGGAGAGCACGATGATCGAGCCTCAAACCCCAACCGTTGCCACCACCCTGAAAATCCTGGCCCTCTGGGGGCGCCACCTGTTCCGCGCCGCGACCGCGCGCCCCAGGCGCTTTGTCGCGATCCTGCCGCCATTACCGGGGGTCCAGATCCTGCTGGATCTTCACACCGGGCGGCGGCTGGAACTCCGGCTGAAGACCGTCAACGATTGGTACACGGCCAAACAGGTCTTCCTCGACAACGATTACGGCTTCGAAAAGCTGGCGCGGCGGGCCGATCTCAGCCGCCGATACCGCGAGATCGTCGAGTCCGGCCACGATCCGCTGATCCTCGATTGCGGCGGCAATATCGGGCTGGCGGCGCGCTTTTTTGCCGAGACTTTTCCAGATGCGGAGATCGTCAGCCTCGAACCCGATCGCAGCAATCTCGACCTGGCAAAACGCAATATCGCCGACAAAGCGGTGACCCTGATCGAGGCCGGTATCGCCAATCACGACGGGGCGGGCACGCTGATCGACCCCGGACTGGGCAACAACGCCTATCGCGTCCGCACGCAATCCGATGGTCCGGTGCGGCTGATCTCGGTCAACACGCTGCTAGCCGAGGCCGCCGCAAAATCTCAGGTGCCATTCCTGATCAAGATCGATATCGAGGGATTCGAATCCGAGCTGTTCGCCCGGAACACCGAGTGGGTCCAGTCCTTTCCGATCATCATCATCGAACTGCATGATTGGATGTTCCCCAAGACGGCCAACGCCGCCAACTTCCTAAAAACCGTCTCAGAGCTGAACCGGGATTTTGTCTTTCACGGCGAGAACGTGTTCAGCATCGCCAACGACATCTAAACGACGGCGGCGGCGCGACAGGGACAGACCACAGCCGAACATCAACCCCATTGTCGCGCCGGTTTCGCCGTTATTGATCAACCCGGCGACGGTCGGGGTCGAGATCACCGCGATCAGAACCAGACCGCCCATGATCCTGGCATAAAGGCGGGTCTCCGGCGTCGGGTCGGGACAGGAATCCGACAGACGCCGCGAGTCGCGCACCAGCAACAGAATCTGAATCAGATACAGCCCGATTCCGAACAGGCCACCGCGGACCAGCAGGAAGGCGAATCCGTTGTGAAATACCACCGTCGGGATCAGATAATACTGGCCCAGACGGTCGAGAACGAGCTTCGCCTGGGTGTGCAGCCCGGTCCCAAACAGCAGCGATCCGGGAAAATCGGCTTCAAGCAGGGCGTAGGCGTGGGTTGCCTCGTGCCCGCGCCAATATTGATTGATCTCTCTGGGGTCGCTGCGGCGGATCGGCAACACCTCGCGCACGGAATCCGGAGAGACGGAATCGATTTCCGACACCAGGGATTCGCCCAGCAAGGCGGGCAACGCCGGCGTCGTCACCAAAGCGGCGACGATCAACCCGGTCAAAGCCAGCAGTCGCAGACGTCGCAGCGGGATCAGCCCGGCAATCACCATCCCGATCAAGGCGGTGTTGAGAAAGACCGAGCGAGACGAGGACAGAATCGCGGCAAACAGAATCATCGCGACGGCCCCCAGCGCGGCATGACGGCGCAGCGGCACTATCCGCTTGTCTAAATAGAAATAAATCCCGGCACAGGCCGCGATGCACCAGATGAAATATCCCCGGCCGATCACCGAGCGGACTTCCTCGCGCGCGTCCATATTGGCATCGGGGGAGTAAAAATAGATCGCGGCATATTTGACCGCCGCGACAACCCCGGCGATCAGGGCGGCCACCAGCACCGTCCGCGCGCCGTTCCCTCGGGGGCAAAAAGCCATCCCGAACACGATGTAAATCGGAATGCGCAGGAGAAAGGCGATCGACTTCACCGCGATCCAGCCGACCTCTCCGGCGGCGATTGTGATCGCCAGCGCCGGAATCACGATCAGGCACAGCGGCAGAGCGGACGAAATCCCCGAATAATCGACCCCGCGCCGAAACAGCATCGCCGCCACCAGAACGACGGTTGTCAGCACGATGTGAATGTCCGCCGTCACGAAGCAGGCGCTGAGAAAAAAGGCGACCCACACCCACAACAGCGGTGCGGGAGCGGTGGGGGTCACAACGAGGCCAACAACTGGCGGGCCTCCTCGATACCGGGAAAGGACTGGCCCGGCCCGGTCGCGGCCCGCAGTTCAAGCTTGGCCTGTTCCTTCATGTTGGCCCGGATCAAGGCTGCGCCGTAATGATAGCGCATCTGGGGCGAAACCGGACCCACCGCGACGGCCCGGCGCAACAGCGAGACCGCCTCGGGCACGTTGCCCAGGCGGTAATGAACCCATCCCAACGTGTCGATCCATGCGGGATCGCTCGCCCCCTGGAAACGTTCGGCGACGCGCAGGGCAAGGCGAAGCGCCTCGGGATCGGCATATTGGAAATCGGCGATCAAGGCGGCCAGATTGTTCGCCGCCGTATCCAGGCTGGGATTACGCTCCAGCACCTGGGTATAGACGGCAATCGCCTCGCCCGGCCGCCCCAACTGGCTCAGGCTATCGGCCAGAACCAGGGCAATGCGGTCATTGCCCGGCAACGCCGCCGCGCCCTGGCGCAGGACGTCGATGGCCTGATCGCCCCGGTGATCGTTGAGGCGGAGTTGCGCCAGGTTGAGATAGGGCTCGGGACGTCCACCGCCCGCCCCCACCGCTTTCTCGAATTCCGCCTCGGCTGCCTGACGCTTACCCAGGGCCAGATCGGTTTCGCCCCGCAGATTGGCGACGAAGGAACTCTTGCTGTTCAGGCTGTCCAGATAGGTCGCCGCCGCCGCGAGACGGTCAAGTCCGGCATAGGCGCGCACCAGGGCAGCCAGGGCGCGCTCGCCTAACGGCGTGGCGGGATCGGCCGTCGCCACCTGGGCAAAGCGGGCGATGGCAGATTCGGGTTTGCCGGTGGCCGCTTCGACCTCGCCGCGCAGGAACGCGGCGGGCAAGGTCTGCCCGGCCAGACCGTCAAGACGGGCAATCGCCATTTCGGCGGTCTTCCAATCCTGGGTGGTAATCGCGGTCCGGGCCAGACTTTCCCACCCGACCGGATAGTCAGGATTAGTCCGGGTCACCCGATCCAGCGTTGCCCGGGCGCGAGCGGTCTCTCCCTTGGCGCTGAGGATCTGGGCCAGCCGCACCTGGGCCGCGTTATCCTGAGGCACGATATCGACCAACTGCGCCTGGACCTCGGCGGCGCGGTCGAGTGAGCCCAGGCGCAACAGCGATTCGGCCAGCAATTGCTTTGCTTCGGGCGAGCGCGGACGGTCGCGCAGAACCTCGTTCAGATCGGATACCGCATTCTGATATCGCCCTTGGTCAAAGTTCAGCCCGGCCCGCATGAACAGAGCGTCGGGATGAGTCGGATTTTTTTCCAGAATCATCGCGATCAGCTTTTCTGTGACAGCGCGATTTCCCTGGGCGAACTGAATCCGGGCCAGCGAGGCCCGCGCGTTCAGCCCCTGCGGCTCGAACTTCTCTGTCGTCGCCACCTTCTCCAACAGATGAACCGCCCGGTCGGGCGCGTCATGGGCGATGTAGAGATCGGCCAACCAGAAATACAATTCGGACTGATCCGGACTCGCCGCGATATAGCGGGTGATCTCGGCCTCGGCGGCTTCGATCCCGCGATTGCGGTCCAGGAACGCGATCAGATCCTGCTTCATCCCCCAGGATTCCGGCGCGGCAGCGATTCCTTCGCGCCACACCGCCTCGGCCGCATCGATCCGACCGGCCTTCAGATAGATGTCGGCCAGATCGGCGCGATAAACCCGCTCGGCGGGCAGCACCCGGAACAGGCTGTGAAAGGCGGCATCGACCTTTTGAAGGTCGTTGGCCTTGCGGGCCATGTCGATCTTCATCAGCAACAGGGCGATTTCATCGGGATTGCGGGCGATCCCGGAATCCAGGGTCGCCGCCGCCGAGGCCGCTTCGCCCCGCGCCACCTGAAGAGCGGTCAGAACCGAGATCGCCCCAACATTGGCCGGATCGCGCGCCAGGGCAAAGCGGGCTTCACGTTCGCTTTCGACCGGATCGTTCCGTCTCATCTTCTGAGCGGCGCGCAGCGCGTGGGCATCGGCATTATCGGGCTGGACGGACAGAATGGTATCCACCTTGCGCTCCGACGCCTCGATCTGTTCGGCGGCGAGATGGTAGCGGGCGATTTTCAGCAAGGCGGGGACGAACGTCCTGTCCTGGACCTCGGCCCGCGAGAAATTGGCGATGGCATTGGTCACATCGCCCTGCGCCTCGTCGATCAGCCCGAGATGGTAATAGACGTCGGGATCGGTGGGATTGATCTTCGCCGCGTTCTTGAACTCGACCCGGGCCAGATCGAACTTCCGGTCAAGGATGTAACCGGCCCCGCGGGCTTTGTATTTCGCCTCCCGCTGTTGAGCGTTGTCGCAACCCCCCAGGACCAGGACGGCGATCGTCAGCGCAGAGGCTAAGGTGACGCTCTTCGAGACCATGGCGGTAATCCCACACATCAAAGGGAAGAAAACCGAACCATCGCGGCCCGGTCGCGGCTCTCCTTTGATACGCAATATGCGGGCCAGCCA
>NZ_AQPH01000034.1 GCF_000442515.1 Magnetospirillum fulvum MGU-K5
GCCGATCATCACCGCTTGGGTATCGAGCGAAGCTGTGTGGCTCAGGCTGCCGCCAGGGTTATTGGTCGACAGGGTCTCGGAGGACGACTTCACTTTCCCAAATTGAGTATAGAGATATTCGCCACGAAGCGCCCAGTTCTCGTCTAACGCGTACTCACCACCAAGTCCGACACTCCATCCGGTCGTGATCTTGGTCTCTGAACCCTGGGAAAACCCGTTGAAGGCATTGTCGGTAAGCAGGGTGTCCAGCTTCAACTGTGTCACGGCAAGACCGCCGGTGACATAGCCGAGCCAATTATCCTCTGCCCAGCCTAGCCGGGGACGCAGTGTCGCCATCCAATCGGCCGTGACCGATTGCTTGAGGACGAACCGCGCCGTGGGGCGCGATTCAAAATTTTCACTGACCGTGCGTTCATCGTTAAGAGCAAGGGTATTGGCGCTTGCCTCGACCCCGATCAGGATGTTTCCGAACTGGGTGTTGTAACCGCCCACCAAGCCGCCCGCAGGACGCCACTGGACCAGATCGTTATTGCCGGCACGGTCCATTTGCCTGGTATCGGTCGCATCAAAATATTTAGCGACACCGACACCCGTCTTCACTTGCGCCTTGCTGTTCGTCCCGCCCAAAAGACCACCGACATAGAATCCCGACCAGTCGGCGGCCGTCGGCGATTGCGCCAACGCGGCTCCGCTGCCTAACCCCCAGATGAGAGTGGAATAAAGAGCAACCACATGCGCCCGCATCGACCGTACCTTTCAAGAAAACGCCCGACAGCCAACCCACCATGGCGAAACCGCATCGCTCTGGTGCCTTGGGATACTATGCTGTCGCTAAGATGCTTCGTCAATTAAGCGATATGATTGTCGCCGCTAGGTGCAGCTACTTCAACGCCCCACCTCAAACCCGTACAATCAACAGCTGGCGGCGAAATCGCTCTCCGGCGTCCCAATCGGTCAACAACGTTGACACAGGAATGGCGTGGAGCGCCTGTATTTCACAGCGCCCATAGGAAATCAGAGATGTGATTTCTAAAGGGAAATGGCGGAGGGAGAGGGAGCCTCGTGATCAAGGCTGAAACCCCAGCATTACCGCCATTTCCAGCTCGCTGCTCGTGGGCGAACTGTAGCAGGCCACTGTAACAGTGTCCATGGCTCTTGCTTATATCCTCTTGGATGGCTGCTTGAGCGATGGTAAACCGGAGGTGGTGTTTGAGGGGGGCGGAGACATGAGCGAACGATTCCAGATGCCGAAGCTTTCTGCAAGGAACCCACTGGGAATTATCGCCCTCTTCATCTCATTGATCTATGCCATGAGCGTCTCGCTCTTGGGCGTCTCCGTTGGAAGCCTTGCTTTCTACAACCAGACCATCCTTGTTGTCTTCGTCGCGCTCTTCCCATTCGTGGTTCTTTGGGTGTTCTCGTGGCTGGTTGCGAAGCATCACAAAAAACTTTACGGCCCTGGCGATTATCGCTCGGACGAGGGCTTCCTGAACGCGGCGGATTCTTCGCCGGCCAGGACGCTTGGGGAGCGTTTAAGTGCCGACATTGATGCGGACGAAAAGGGCAAGGTAACGGATGGCCCGCCATCTGAAACACCGCCCCCCCATCAGCCTGAATCGACCCTGGCAAGCTCTTTGGACAGGATCTCGCCGCGTGGAACGATTGACGCGCCCTTCGCACGGCGTGAGGATCTGATGGCCAGGGCCTACATTGCGGAGGGCCTCGTATTCCAGGATTTACAGAATGAGTTCGGTGGTTCAGTCCGGCGAGAAGTTGTGTTCCCCGTAAAAGGTTCCCGTCCTCTACGGGCGGACGGTGTAATCCATGCAGCCGGCGAAATGATTGTCGTCGAAGTGAAAATGACGCGTTTCGTGGGGAATCTCGTTAGACGACTCCGGGAGGCGACGAATCAAGTAGAATCCTATCGTCGCGCCATCCAGGAAAGTGGCGTCGTTGGTGCCCGGTTCATAATTGCATTGGTCTTGGATGGGGATGGCATTTCGGAGGCCGCGCGGCGAATGGTCCAGCGGTATCACGACGGGGTCGGGGGAGACTTGCAGGTGCGCCTATTCTCTTATCAGGCTCTTTTACAGAAGTACGGCTTTCCGACCGATGAATCCGGCGCGGCGTAGGCTCCTTAACGATTTTTCAAGTGATGCTCGACCAAGAGCTCCGCTGCACCTTCTAAATCCTCTCCGACGTATCGCAGCACACGGCCTCGGCTGCGCGGATACCAGTGCCTTTCCTCGACCACCATCACGGCAGGTCCCGATGTTGCGGGCCGTTCTCGCTCCCATCGCCTGTGAGTGCCGCTCGCCATGCGGTGAACCAGCTTGGCGGCCTGGACCCGCTTGAACTCGGCGGTGCGGACGGGCTGTGGATCGGCGGCGATGATCATTTCCACCGCCAGCCATGCAGCGACCACCCGGCGGGGATCGACCTCGGCCTTGCGCAGCCGCGCCCAATGCTTCCAGGCCCGCTCGCGCGGATCGAGGCCGCGCAGCCGGAACGCCTCGACGTGGGCGCCCGCCTGCTGGTAGAGGGCCTCGACCCTCTGCACGGCGTTTTTGACCCAGTGCAGGTCCGGGTTCGCCTCCAGCCACTCCAGGGCGGCCCGGCGGTATGGGGTCAGTTCAGCGGCGGTGTATGACCGCTTGAAGGCGCTGCCGTGGCGCTGAAGGTGCTCGGCGTGGGAGCGGCAGAACCGGGTGTCCAGTCCGTCCGAGGTTCCCGCCCTGGCAGGCTTGCCGCAGCCGATCACCCGGCAGTAGGCATACATATGGTTCGGTTCAGCCGCCCGTTCGGCGACCTCGCGCTTGCGGCGCCTCCGCCGTTCCCAATCGACCGCCAACTTCACCCCCGCTTAACAGACGGAAAATCGTTTCACTACAGGCACTTGGATGCGGCACTTGCGCCCATGAAGCGTTAAAAGTTAACAGAATGCGGAAATCGCTGCTTTCACAGTCACTTAGAACGGGCTCGGGTTGCCCTCGGGATCACCGCCACGTTTGACCGCTTCGGCCAGCACCTCCGTGGCGGCCTGGGCGATTTCGTTCAAGGCCTGGGTGCTGGTGACCTTGCCGGCGTTCAGCAAGCGCAGGGACTGATACAGGGCGCTGATGGCGGCCTGCTGCTCGACCTGGGCGGCGGACAAGGGATCGATGGGACGGCTGCCGCCGCCTTCGGGACGCTCGCCCTTCTTGGCCTTGTTGCCGAGCAGGCCGGGAAAGTCCTCGTTGGCCCACTTCCAAATGGTCACATGGCTGACGACGTTGTTCATCATGTCGGCGATGGTGCGGCTGTCCAGGCCCTCCAGCACACCGGACTTCGCCAGCATGCGGAACGAGCGTCGGTACTCGGCAGTCTTCAGCGCCTTGCCATTGGTGGTGTTGGCGAGGGCTGCGGCCTGCATCGCTTCGCCCATGGTGCCCACGGTGACCGAGGCGGCGATGGTCCGGGTCAGCGCCTTCTTGTGATCGGCCACCGCCTCGGCAGCGGCGACACGGTGGAACCCGTCCACCAGGAACAGCCTGCCATCCACCTCGTAGACCTGGACCGGCGGGAACTTGGACCCGGCCCTCATGCTGCGGGCGTACTGCTCGACGGTCTTGGGATCGACCTCGGTGCGGACCTGGAGGGTTTCTTGGTCGCGGATGATGTCCACGATGTCGAGCTGCTTCACGCTGGCGTTCGCCGTCATCCCTGATCCTTCTGGTGCGATTAAACGAAAATGACCACCCCGCATCACGGGGCGCTGACGATGCCGTGAACGGCCCCGACCGACAAGCCCACACGCTCGGCAATCTTGCGGATGCTCAAGCCCTCGGCCTTGGCCTCCAGCACCGCTTGCCGGGTCGGTTGGGCAACGCCAGGGCGGCCCAGTATCTTGCCCTGTGACCGGGCACGGGCCAGCCCGGCCTTGACCCGCTCCTGGATCATTGACCGCTCGAACTCGGCGAACACGCCCAGCATCTGAAACATGGCCTTGCCGGCTGGTGTGGTGGTGTCGATGCCCTGCTGGTGCAGGAACAGGTCAACTCCCAGGACGTGGACCTCGGACAGGAAGGCGACCAAATCCTGGAGGCTGCGGCCCAGCCGATCCACCGACCACGCCATGACCACATCGAACTTGCGGCGGGTGGCGTCCTTGGTCAGCCGGTCGAAGGCGGGGCGCTTGTCGCGGCCCTTGGCCCCGGAGATACCGGCGTCCTCGTAGACCTCGACCACCTCCCAGCCCGACCGCTCGGCCACGGCCACCAGTTCCAGGCGTTGGTTCTCGGTGGTCTGTCCGTCCGTCGAGACCCGCAGGTAGATCGCGGCCCTACGCATCTGGCTGATCTTCTGCGTGACGTCGGACAAGATCAGCCATGGTTTCGAGCTGATCTGCTAGTGCATGCTGATCATCGAAGGCTTCAAGCAGAAGCCAGACGGTGTCCCGTACGGCGATCTTCATGACCGCTTCACGGACATATGGATCCACATTCAGCCCCGCGAGATGGGCTACGAAATCCCGGCAACACTGGTGGACTACCTGATCTAACGCCGTCTGCATTGCTACCTCTTGCTATGGCTGTCTATCCATAAGTTCCTACGGCACGAGCGTTCATAAATCAACTGGTTTGTGAACGGCGGCGGCGAGGTGTTAGAACCCGCATAAAGGCTCGGTCCGCATCAGCCGTTTTCCTGGGGGTTTTCTGAACGTCGCTTGGCGGGAGAGGAAAGCTATGAGACGCCTTGCTGGAGCTTGGTCCAGTGAGACAGCGGTAAGCCACTCGTCGACTTCCATTGGTAGAAGAACTTGGATTGGCACTGCCGTCGCCGTATGCTGTGCTCGCCGTTCGTATGGCCCTATAGGTAGGACGCGATGCCAGACACTTTGCCCATCGGCCAGCGCTTCAGTCACGTCTATTTGCGGCGCGGAGTTCCGGCATCTGATAGTGACCGAATGCGCCGCCGCATCGCATCGTTCTTCAATGAATTTGGGTTCTTCAAGACCAGTGCAGGGCGGAACCTGGAATTGGAGTTGGGCGTTGCCGTTCCAATGGGCTACGAACACCACAACGTCCAAGCCTTTTTACTCAAGTGTGAACTCCGAGATTTCTTGGATGCCATCACCATCATCTGGCGAAGTGTTCGGATTAGCCATGGGCTAGCGAGAGATGAAGCGGCATGGGTAAAAGTTGTTCGCCGGGTCTTCCAGGAAGAGAACGCTGGATACCGTGTCGATGACCAGGGCGGCGTTCATTTCGCAGTTGATGGCGAGTTTGACCACAACGTGGCTTCAAGCCTAGCGGCGCTCGGATCGTCCCGCTACAACGGTGTCCAGGCAGCATTCCAAGCAGCACAGCAGGCATTAGACGAGACGCCACCCAACGGTAAGAACGCAATGCGTTCGGCCTTCGAAGCGGTCGAAATCCTGTTCCGCCTTATCTTCCCCAAGGCCCCTCGATTGGGATCTGCCGAAATCAGGGCTCATCTTGAGCCGCATGTGCAGGCGCATCTCTCGGAGGACAAGACTGCCGCAAGGGCCACCGTCAAGCTGCTCGCCAGCTTCAGCGACTGGGTGGATGGGGTGCACTTCTATCGGCATGGGCAGGGTGAAGAGGAGCCAACCCAGCCCCCGCTTTCCCTTGCGGTCCTGACCGTCAGCACTGCCGCCTCGTACCTGCGATGGCTGGCAGAGTTCGATGCTGCCCAGTAGCGCCATGGCGCCCCCTCCCACCGGGGGAGAATGTCACTCTGCCGCTTGATCGGATGCCCGCTCACATTTTTGCCCCGGAACATCCGGGCGAAGGTGCCCCAGGTCCAAGCCCTCGTACCGCAGCCGGGCCATCGCCTCGGCCAGCTTTTTGAGGAAAAAACCCCGGCCATAGCGGCCTGACATGCCCTCTTCGCCGTGGCCTTGCAGGGCGTCCATGATCTCCTTGGAGATGTCCGAGTTGCGGCAGGCGTCCTCGAAGCTATGACGGAAGCTGTGGAAGGCGTTCTTGCGGTGCTTCACCTTCACCGCCTCCAGGAATCGCCGGAAGTGCTTGGAGTATGGTGACGAGTAATAGCCGTCCGCGCCCATCTTCATCTCGGGGAACAGCCGCTGTTCACCCTGGCGCTTGCGTAGGGCGACATGATCCAGCAGGCCCAGTTGGATCAGGACGGGATGGACCGGCGTGTTGCGCTTGCTGTGGGGAGTTTTAAGGCGCTTGTCCTCGCCATCGTCGTTGATGTCGAAGAACAGGACGCCGTGTTCCGTTCGCACTTCCTCGACCCGAAGCTGGATGATCTCGCCCGACCGCGCCCCGGTGAACAGGCCGATCAGGGGCACCCAGAACATGCCGGTATCTCGAGGGATCAACGAGCCCGGCGAGGTCCATTCCCGGACGGACTTGCAGCCCGTGTAGACCGGGGCACGGAAGATGGCCTTCAGTTCGTCCAGGGTGAACGGGTCGCGTTCCTCACGGACGTTGCGCCCCTTCATCTTCACCTTGAGGCCCTTGAACGGGTTGGGCGGGCACTCATCATAGTGATCCGCCGCCCAGGTCCACAGCGATCCGACGTAGCCCAGCAGCTTGTTCAGGTTCTTTTCTGACATCGGGGCCATCGCCAGTTCCTGCGCCTTGGCGGACGCTTCGGCGATGGTCAGGCCCTTGAGGTCATCGAACTTGTTCCAGTTGGCCGGCAGATGCATCAAGATCGCCTTGAACGCTCGCGCCTCGGCCTTGCCGTACTCGGTCCACGGCCTGTCCCCGGTGACGGCGATGAAGTGCCCCATCCATACCCGGTGCTCATGCTCGGTCTTGGGAACCCAGGATGTGCGGGCTTTCTCGGCGATCCACTCCTTGACCAGATGCGACAAGGGCGGGGTGGTAGACACACTGGATCTAACTTCCAGCGGTGCTTTCACTGTGCTGGGCGGTGGCGTCACAGCCGGTGCCGCCGGGGTCTCCACCGGCTCGCCCTCATTCCTGGCTCTCTTGGCCTTGTAGGCGCGGATGGCGGCGGCCTGGAGTTCCCGCGCCAGTTTGCGACGGCACGGGGCATCCTCGGCCAGCCGCAGGGCCACGTTGTCCCAGGACAGGACCTCGTCCACCTCGTCTTCGTAGAAGCTGCTCACTTCGCCACGGGCGAACTGGTGGCGGGTGCCGGTGTCGAAGGCGTCGATGTCCTCAACGTATTCCTCGAACGAGCGGCCCTCGAACGCCTCGTTGCGGACTTCGTCGTCCTCGTCCAGCAGGGCGGCGTAGTAGACCTCGCCGATGCGCTTGACCTGCTCGTCCGTCAGCGTGTCCAGGGGCGGCTGGGCCTGTAGCGCCATGCGGCGGCGGTGGTCATCGAACAGACGGTCTACCCGTGCCGCTTCGATGCGGACCAGCTTCAGGGCGTCCCGATGATCCTTGGTGCGGAGGGAGAAGGTTTCCTCGGTCTTGGGGTACGTGTCCGCGATGTCCACGGGCACGGCGGCCCGGTGCCAGTAAACGGCGCCACGACGATAAAGACGGGGATGTCCGGGCATCTTCTCCATGCTCCCACTGTAACAGTCGGCTGGAGCAGCGAGAAGATTTTCTGATTGGTTCCCAAGGACTTGCTGAAACGCCAAGGCCCTAGGGAAAAGTGGCGGAGGGAGAGGGACGATCCGACGACATGATCCGTAAGCCGCAGAAGCCTTGATTTCCAACGTGTTCCGCCATCATATGTGTGGGGGAAACGTGTTGGGGAGGCTTTCACCATGTACTTGGAGAAGAGACGGCGGCGGTGGTATGCCATCCACGAAATTCCCGAGGATGTCCGGGAGGCGATAGGGCGCGGCAAGCAGTTCTTCAAAGGGCTTGAGACGGAAGACAAGTTCATCGCAAAGCGCCGCGCCGCCCTACTTGAAGTCGAATGGCTGTCGCTGATCGAGCAGGCCCGCCGGGGCACCCGAGATCACGTCGAACGGGATGCCGCCTACTGGCGCAAGGTCTTGAAAGAGACCCCCGAGGAGTTTCGGGAAATGACCCTCGATTACATTGGTGATGAGACCCAAGCCCGCGTTGAACGTGCGATGGAGAGGGCGGGGTTCACCGACTATCACCAAGACGGATGGCAGGACTTGCCTGAGGTCGAGGCGGCATATCGTTTCAACGCCATCGCCACTGGTAGGTTGGTGAAGTTCGATGAACACCTTGACGAGTGGCTTGCCACCCTGTCCAACGAGGCGAAAACCAAGGACATGAAGAAGTCCACCGTCCTCAAGTTCGTGGAGGAGTTCGCCTACGTTCAGGATGTGAAGGCCAAGGACGTGCAGCGGTGGGTCAACCGCCTTGTCGCCGACGAAGGCAAGAAGGCGAAGACCATCCAGCGCATTCTGTCCGAGCTACGGGGCTACTGGTCCTATCTCATTTCCATTGAGGTCATCTCACGCGACCATCTGCCCTTCGAGAAGCTGACCCTTCCCCAAGAGGGCAAGCGGACAGCGGGGTCCGAGAGTTGGGTTCCCTTCACCCCTGCCGACGTGGTCGCCCTGCTGCGGGCCGCCGAGGCCAAGGGGGACACCCAGCTTGCCGACCTGATCCGGCTGGGGATGTGGACAGGTGGCCGGATCGAAAGCCTGTGTGCCCTGCGGGTTGAGGAGGTCCGGGAAGACAGCTTCGACATCCTGCACGACAAGTCACAGGCGGGGCGGCGGACGGTGCCCATTCATTCCAAGCTGAAGACCACCATGGACCGGCTGATCCGGGATGCCGGGAAGGATGGCTTCCTCCTGCCAGGGCTGAGCATGAACAAGTACGGGGATCGGTCGGACGCCATTGGCAAGCGGTTCGGGCGGCTGAAGACCGACCTGAAGTTCGGCCCCCAGCACGTCTTCCATTCGATCCGCAAGACCGTTGCCACCCTGCTGGAGAACGCCGGGGTGCCCGAGAACGTCGCCGCCGACATCATCGGCCACGACAAGCCGACCATGACCTATGGGCTGTACTCGGGCGGGGCGAGCTTGGAGGTAAAGCGGGAGGCGTTGGAGAGGATCGACTACCCGGGATACGGGTAGGTTGAGATTTTCTTCAAATAATGGCAATTGGCGGCTGCTGTGCAAAATCAACGTCTATACCCTCACCTGTACCTTTCATTCGTGTCGAAAGGCAACTTGGGAACATCAAAGCAGGAGATATCCTCAATCTCAAACCTCTTAATCAATTTATGAACAAGAGCGTCAAGTGCGATGTAATCAGCGTCATTCCCCTCTGTCCTGGTAAATTCAATCCGACGATTGAGGAGCTTTGACCATTCATAGACAAGCTCTGGATTTCTTTTTCTAATGGCACACTCGAAACCAAGCGTAAGATAGGTAACTTCGCCATATGCCTCATTCAGAGGTATCGCTGTTGACGCTACAGAAGGAACGGAGACCAGTGAGACAAGTAGCGCAACAAAGAAGTGCCGCATAGGAAGCTTTTTTGATTGATGACACATAAAACATTTCTCGCAAAAATCTGAGCGAGCATCAAGCCCCCAGCTAACACGCGGTTCCCCCCATGCCGGGGCCTCGCTGCCCCTACAGTTGCCAACTGGGAAGATTGATGGAATGGGGGGGTGCCCAGCTACCCCCAGCCGTTCTCGTTCCTGTCGGCGCCCTGGTGGCCCTGGCTGGCTGTCCTTCCCAGGGACCAGAGCCGGGCAAGGGGCCTCGTGGTGTCGTGGCAGAGATGGCCCCCAACAGCCCCGGCTTGTGCATTCCTTACGCCGTGCATTCTGCATAGAAGGGGCGACGGGAGACGGGAATTCCGTCGCCATTCGCTACGGTATTCGTCGCGACACGGGCCTTCCTCCCGCTCGCTGTGGGGCTGTTCGTCGCGTCCAAGCCCGGCCAGCCGGCATGAAGGGGCTGAGGGCGAGCAGCCGTCCGGGAGGTCGATAGCCTCCGGTGGCCCCTGGGGGAGCGACCAGCCGGGAGCGGTGAAATGGAAACCACGGTTTCCTTTTGCCTCTCGGTTCCTGGTGGTGTCGCTCGATCCCGTACCGCCTTGACACCACCCCGCCAGCCCCATTACATAAACACTCAACGAACGTTGACAGCTTGCGTAACGAGGCAAGCCATGACCGCCTATGTCGAGTACTACCGGGTGTCCACCGACAAGCAGGGCCGTTCCGGGTTGGGGCTGGAGGGGCAGAAGGAGGCGGTTCGCCGCTTCCTGCGGGATGGGGACACCACCATTCAGCCGCCCTTCGTCGAGGTTGAAAGCGGCAAGAAGACCGATCAGGACCGCCCCCAGCTTCGCGCCGCCCTGGAGGTCTGCCGCAAGACCGGAGCCACCTTGCTCATTGCCAAGCTGGACCGGCTGGCCCGCGATGTCGCCTTCATCGCCGCCCTGATGAAGTCCGATGTCCGCTTCGTCGCCTGTGACATGCCCGATGCCGATCCCTTCCGCCTCCACATCGAAGCTGCCATCGCAGAGGAGGAGGCCCGGAAGATCAGCCAGCGGACCAAGGCAGCCCTCGCCGCAGCCAAGGCGCGGGGCGTCAAGCTGGGGGGCTATCGGGGCTACGACCTGACCCAGGAACAGCGGGCGGCAGGGGCCGAGAGATCAGCCGCCAGCCGGGCCGCTGAAGCCAGCAAGCGGGCTTCTGCCCTGTCGCCGATCATCGACGCCATCCGGGCCGAGGGGGTCACCAGCGCCAGCGGCATTGCCCGTGCCCTGAATGATCGAGGCATCCCGACCAGCCGGGGCGGGAAGTGGCAGGCGGTGCAGGTTCAGCGGTTCCTGGCCCTGGTGGGGTGATACCGGCCGCCCTTTGATCTGATCCATCCTCTGTCGCCAGGGCTGCCGCCCCGGTCCCCGCTTGGGGCGAGGCCCCAAACCCCCTTCTTTTTTCAAAAAAGGGAGAGGTCTGGAGGCGCCAGCCTCCGGGCGGGTTCGGGCGGCAGCCCGACGCGGACCACGGTAAGGAGCCGGGTCATTTCAAAGGGCGGCCGGTATGAGGCGTCATACCACCCACCAGCCCACCCGGCCCGATGCGTCGCCTATCGTAGGCATCATGAGGGCGCCGAGGTGCGGCGCTATACCAAACATTATGGGCGCAGCGTTGCATATGTCTTGCGTATTGGTTTTTGCAACAGCGGGGGTGTGGTTTCGCAACATCCCTCCGCTAAGTCCAAGCTTCATAAAAGAACACACTAGATTTTCTGTCTATAAATGCAGTCACTCTAAAGTGAAGCCGGATTGACTGCATAAGCAGAGGTCGGCATTCTCCCGCCAGTCAACACGATGTGCGGGAGTTTAGATCAAATGCTTTTCAGGATTTGCCTGTTCGCCGTCGAGTATGAGGTGGAGGTCTCGCGGACTGGTGTCTTTGCCAGACTTGGAGACTTTCTCTCGTTCGACCTGACCTTCCGCCTTCCCGACAATATCCGTCCTGCATGGTTTCTTCGCCAGGAAGGCCCCCTCTCTGAAGGGAATGCCCTGGTGATCCGTGCCGGGCGCACCCAGGCCGTGTTCGAGCTTGGCCGCTGGCTGGTGCCCGGCCTGAAGCGTTCGCTCGCCTGAACCTGACGTGGGCGGATAGCCCGCTCACACCACCACAAACATACCCATCAAAGGAAACCGACATGAGCAACCACACCGATCTTCCTGCCGCCGCTTTCATCAACATTCCGACCGTCACCAAGGCGCATGAGGCTTTCGAAGTCGCCTATATTCTTGAAGCATATGGAAAGGTTTCTGCCGCCATCCGGCATCTTTCCGTCAGCTTGCACGTAGACGATGAAGATGAAAGACGGGAGCATATTCTGATGGATTTGCTTCTGAACCTGTCGTTCATCACTGATGATGAAGAGCATATGAACAGCCTGCTGTCTCTGATCCCCACCATGATTACGAATGCCACCAGTGACAACGCAACGGCGGCGCTCGACTGCATTCGGGATCGTGTCTTCGATCTGATGGTAGCCTCCGAGAGGCTGCAAGCCGCTTTCCAGGTTCCGCCCGTCAAAGCCTGATCCCGACCAGCCGTACCCGCCACCCACGCTACGGTTCGCCCTGGCGGGGGCCTCTCCCAGAACCCTTCCTGACAGACCCGGAATGGGCGGGAACCGGGAGGATTTCACACAATGAATATGTTGTTTGTGTCTGTCCCTCGGAGGACGGGTACGGCATTCGGCAGCACCTCAACACCACCCTAAGCGGGGCCTTAGCGCCCCCACATTCCACGTCAAAGGAACCCAGAACATGAACATCATGAACGACGAGCAGATGCCACCCGAAGGAGAGGCCATTGCCTCCTTCGAGCCGGTCAGCCTGCTTGCGGACCTCAAAGCCCGCACCACCACCACCCCGCCCCCGGATGGGCTTCCCGATCACCTCCCGCTGTCGGCTATCAGCCTCATGCCCGACCTGTTCCAGCCTCGGGGGATGGCAGAGAACCACATCAGCGAGTTGACCAGGGTGGTGAAGTCGGGGCGTGTTCTCGACCCCGTGACCGTGGTTCAGGTCGGGGCGGATACCATCCTGATCGACGGGCACCACCGCTTCGAGGCGTACCGGCTGGCGGGGCTCGTCACCCTGGTTCCGGTCCAGTACTTCGCCGGTACCGTGGATGAAGCCGTTCTGGAAGCTGGCAAGGCCAACAGCCGCGCCAAGCTCTCGATGTCGGTGCAGGAACGCATGGACTACGCATGGCGGCTTGTCCGCATGGGGTGTTTCTCCAAGGCGAAGATCGCTGACGCGGCCGTGGTCTCCGATGGGCAGGTTGCCGAGATGCGCCGGGTGATGAAGGTGCTTGGCGATGAAGCCTTCGACTGTGATGTCTGGCTGGAGGCAAGGAAATTGGCGGACGGTAAGGCGGGCATGATGCCCACCGATGAGGAGATCGAGCAGCGCCTTGAGCTTCAAGCCGCCATCTATGCTGATCGGATGGCCAAGGTGTTCAGTACCAAGTTGGCCACTAATCCCGCCCTCGCTGCCAGGGCTTTCGATATGTACTTCGGCAGGAAGCTGCCTGATCTGGCTGAGCACCTGAGGGAATACCTGCCCGATGTCGAGGGCGAGGATGCCGATGACGATTACTGAGCAGCCCCCTCGAAGGCTGCCATCGGGGGCACCTCATGCATTCCTTAGGCGGTACATTCTGCATAGGCGGGCCGATCATGGCTGACCTCTTCAACCACGGGGGCCGGTCTTGCTCTGTGCCCGGCTGCACCGCCCCGGCCAGGAACGATCATTCCCACCTCTGCGAGGCTCACCGCCAGCGACAGCGCCGACATGGGCACGTCCGACAGCGGGGGATCACCAAGGCCCTGTTGCGCCCCTACGTCGCCAGGGTGCGGGGGATCATCGACAAGGACACCACCGGCCAGCTTGCCGCCGCTCTGCACCAGCTTCACGCCCTGCTGGGGGATCGTGCCCGCCAGTCGGTCGCCGACGCCCTCAGCGGCAGGCCGGGCAGCAAGTGGGAGAGGATCGCCGGGCAGGAGGTGGCGAAGGTGGTCGAGGCCACCAACGCCCTTGATTGCGCCGCCCTGGTCGCCGGGCTGTTCCTGCTGCGGGACGAGGAACCGGGGCAGTTCGTCAGCGAGGACGGCTTCCGGTTCCAGCTTGCCCGGCTGTTCCGCGCCCAGACGGACCTCGCCTTTGGCAGCTACTGGGATCAGGAGGCGGGCAAGACCAAGACGGTCTATCGCGACCTGTCCCCCCGTGCCACCGCCGCCCTTGCCCGGTGGGTGGTCGATGCCTACGCCCGCTTCGTCGGCCATGTCGTCGCCTGGGATCGGCAGGAACGCACCCGACAGGCCGAAGCCCTGGAAGCCCTCGACGCAGCCTTCGCGGCGATGAAGCCGTGACCCCCCATCCCATCCATCGAGAACAAAGACACGACATGAACGACATCATCACCACCCACCCCACCGGACTTCCCGACGTGATCGAGGAGGGAGGAGAGGTCCGGGTTCTCGACCTGACCCTTGCCGAGAAGCTGGGGTTCGAGCGGCCCCGGAAGGTACGAGACCTTATCAAGCGCCACCGGGACGCCCTCGAAGGGATCGGGAGTTTGCCCCATCGTGGGGCGAACCCTGGGCCGAAGGGTGGTCGCCCCGGAACGGCTTTCTATCTGAACGAGGCCCAAGCCCACTTCATCACCGCCAAGGCAGGCACCAAGCTCGCCGACATCGAGCTTGCCCGTGTCGCCCAGGTCTTCACCGAATACCGCCGGGGGAACCTGATCGCCAAGGATGCTGAGACCCAGGCCACCCTTGACGAGATCGAGGCGAAGAGACAGCGGGCACATGCCTTCTACCTGGAGGAACGGGAGGCCCGCGATACGGCCCTTCGCTTCCTCCGTCGTCGCTGATGCCATGACCATGTTGCCCCCGCTGGATCGCGCCTCTAGCGGGGGCTGAGGTGGGACGGATAGGCAGGGCGTGCAGAGTGGCGGAGAAGAGAATTTCTTGATCAGGCTTTCACATTTGGCAGCGCACTTTTCTGCATACTGAAGGCCCAGCAGAATAAAAATGCCACCAGATCAGAAGGGTATCAAATCCTCATCAGTCTCAAATAACTGTGAGATCTTGCGACCCTCTACCCTGAATTTCTTGCCCGTGGCTCGTTCGAGAAAGTGCCGCAATCTTTCGTACTTGCTGGTGAGATATACAGCATTATGAAGCTGATCATTGCCTCGGAAACCCTCGATGATTTGCCGGAGTTCATCATCCGAGAGGCGGCCCACAACACCCGCCATACGGTCGAACCTATTCTTCGCCTCGGTGAAATCGGGGGCTGCTACAAAGGCCGTTAAGAGCGCCCCCTGAAGCCGCTCCCTGTTTCCAAGCCTTTCCGCAAGGACCTTGTAGACTTCCGCAGCAGTGTAATCGGGGTCACTGAGACGCCCCTTCACGGCCTGGACATCGCCGATAAACCCCTTGGGGTCTTCGGTTGCCATTTTCAGCGAAATGACGGGCACGTTCCGCCCAAGGGCGTAGCCAACCTCCTGGTTGGTCCAGATGCTGTCGTGAAAGCCTTCGGTTAGGAATGCGACCATCACCTCCATCGTCTCCAACCCTTTCAATATCTCACTCCGCCAAGTGGTCATGGGCTGGATGGTATCGTGGGCTACGAACGAGGAAATGCCGTAGTTGGCCAAAGCCTCCCCCAGCGTCTTGGCCTCCGCCTTGTGGATGTCCCTGTGGCTGATGAAGAGCCGGATTTGGCCGGGTTGCCAGATCGCGAGAGAGTTTGGGTCAATGTTCGGACGCCCCCCGAGCGGCACAGCCTGACGGGCCTCAGGGTCTGTCTCATCATCCCCCTCAATCGTAACGGCTCTGAAGTGCTCGTTTGGATAGGATTGCGAGCACGCGTTCAGGTCCTCGCACAATTTCTCGCATAGTGTTTGTTGCTCTCGCACCCTGATCTTTCCTAGGACCCGCTCGGGTAGGAATATCCTTACATCGTGCCCGTAGGTCCCACCGTTCCAGTTGTCGTAATCGGTTCCTGGAACCACGAGGATGCGGCTGAAATCGATGATTTCAACCAACAGCGAATTTCCCTCCTCATCATACTCGGTGCGAAGTCGGCGAAGAAAGGCATGGGTCTTCGGAGGGAGGGCGAAGGTGGTCAAGTTGGCACCTAGAGTTAGTGGCACTCGAGATGTTACAGCCAACTCGCGCATACGCAAAGACGGCCACTCAAGACCGCAACAGCTATCTGGCCTTCTCGATTGAATGGGGCGTCATCAGGACGCCGTAATCATGGCTGACGAGAAAAGTCGTGTGGGGGAAACGTGTGGGGATCGGCTGAATGAGCTTCGGCTAACGGCTTGAAATCGTTGATATTTCTAGGCTGTAGAGAAGCTGGCGGAGGGAGAGGGATTCGAACCCTCGATACGGCTCAACACCGTATACACACTTTCCAGGCGTGCGCCTTCAACCGCTCGGCCACCCCTCCTAATGTCGCGGCGGGGGCAAGCCCCTCGGGACGCGGCGAGGGGGGAAGCTACACGAGGGGACGGGGCGACGCAACCCCCTTAACGCAGGTCGTGAAACAAGTCGCGCTTAAGGGCGTTTCGGCTCTTTCAGCAGCGTCTCGGCCAGATGATCGAGGCGGGCCGGATCGAGTTCGGACAGGCGCATATTCATGATCGCGTCGAGCTCGCCGGGGGCAACCCCCTTCTTCGCTGCGGTCATCGGATCGAGGCCGCGCAGCAGACGGGTCAGGCTGTTGACCTTGGTGATCCGGCGCGCCGCCGCCAGCGCATCGTAAAGACCAGGACCGCCTTCGGCCCACTCGTCGCTGTTCATCTCCGCCCCCTTTGGCTTGCGACGGTCAGAATAACGGGTGGCGCAGGCGAAGTCTCGGAGGAAGTGCCCCCCTTCCGTTGCGCCCCTCTTCGCGTCACACTGGCCTCCGGTTTCGGAAAACGAACGGAGCGGCCGTGACGATGCGTGCGAAAGTGGGACTGGTTCTGGCCTGTCTGCTGTGGAGTTGGAGTGCGGCGGCGGAACAGGTGCGGCTGACCTTTCTCCACGTCAACGACATCTATGAATACCATCCGTCCAACGGCATCGGCGGCTTGGCCGAACTCTCGACCCTGCTAAAGGTGCGCAGCGCCCAATCGCCCAACCCGATGTTCACCTTCGGTGGCGATCTGATCTCGCCCTCGCTCGCCTCGAATCTGACCAAGGGCGCGCATCTGATCGCCCTGTTCAATATCCTGGCCCCGGTCGCGGCGGTACCTGGCAACCACGAATTCGATTTCGGCCCCGCCGTCTTTGCCGAACGAATCGGCGAATCCCGCTTTCCCTGGATCGGCTCGAACGTCTTGGGAGCCGATGGGACCCCGTTCGGCGGGATGGTGGACAGCATGATCGTCGAAAAAGGTGGGGTCAAGGTCGGCTTTCTCGGCATCCTGACCGCCCGCACCGGCGCATTATCGCTGTCGGACGGCGTTACCTTCGCCGACGAAACCGAAACCGCACGGACCACCGCCCGCGCGCTGCGGGCCAAGGGGGCCGAGATCGTGGTGGCGTTGACCCACCTTGATTTCGAGCAGGACCGCGCCCTGGCCCAGGCGGTACACGAGATCGACCTGATCCTCGGAGGGCACGATCACGATCCGATCGCGATCAAGGAAAGTGGGGCGCTGGTGCTGAAGGCCGGTCAGGACGCGGAATGGCTGGGCGAGGTCGAGATGATGGTCGACCGCCCCGATCCCGGTCAGAACGGAAAGACCAAGGTTACCCCGCTGGGCTGGCGCTTTGAGTCAGTGCGCGACGTTCCGCCCGATCCGGCGCTGTCTTCTGTGATCGTCGCGACCGATGCGTTGTTGAGCGAGGCACTCGACCAGCCTCTGGCGGTGCTGGAGCAACCGCTCGACAGCCGGACCGGGATCGTGCGCGGCGGCGAAGCGGCGATCGGCGACCTGTTTGCCGACGCGCTGCGGGCTCATTTCAGCGCCGATGCCGCCCTGCTCAATGGCGGCGGGCTGCGCGGCAACCGGCTCTATCCGGCCGGGGCCCATCTCAGCAAACGCGACATTCTGACCGAGATGCCGTTCGGGAATGCGGTGATGCTGCTCGAACTGAGCGGGGCGCAGCTTCGCGCGGCGCTTGAGTACGGTCTGACCGGGCTCGACACCAAGGCCGGGCGGTTCCCCCAGGTCTCGGGGCTTTCTGTCAGCTATGACCCGAGCCGACCCGCCGGGCAGCGGATCGTCGCGGTCACAATCGGCGGTGCGCCGCTTCAGGACGACAAACTCTATCGCCTTGCCACTTCGGACTATCTCGGTCATGGCGGCGACGGTTATGCCGGATTGAAGCAGGCCAGAGTGATCGTTGATTCAAGCGGCGGCCCCTTGCTAGCCAACGTGGTAGGCGATTATCTCGCCCGCACCCCTCATGTCGCGCCCCGGATCGAGGGGAGGATGAGGGCGGTGCGCCGAGGGGATGGACTTTAACCGCTTCGGCCACATATAACCGGACATCATGTCAGACATCGCCGCCCTGCCCTTCCGCAAGATGCACGGCCTCGGGAACGATTTTGTCGTTCTTGACGGCCGGGCAGATCCTCGCGCCCTTGCCCTCGATCCGTCCCGGATTCGCGCCATCGCCGACCGCCGCGCCGGGATTGGCTGCGACCAATTGATCGTGGTTGCCCCCCCCACCGACCGCTCCGCCGATGTCCGGATGCTGATCTTCAACGCCGACGGGTCCGAGGTCGCCGCCTGCGGCAACGCCACCCGCTGCGTTGCCTGGCTGGCGATGGCCGAAAGCGACCAAAACAGCGTCGTGATCGAGACCCGCGCCGGTCTGCTTGACGCCGAATCCCGTGGCCCGTCCCAGGTCGCGGTCGATATGGGACCGGCCCGGCTCGACTGGCGCGAAATCCCGCTTGCCCAGGCAGAGAACACCCTTCACCTCGGCATCAGCGCTGGGCCGCTCTCCGATCCGGTCGCGGTCAGCATGGGTAACCCCCACGCCGTGTTCTTTGTCGAGGATGCCGAGGCGGTCGATCTGGCCCAGTTCGGTCCGGGGCTGGAACACCATCCGATTTTCCCCGAGCGGGCCAATATCGAGGTGGCGACGATTCTCCCCCCCAGCACGGACGCAAACGGCCGGATTCGGATGCGGGTGTGGGAACGCGGCGCCGGAATCACCCCCGCCTGCGGCACTGGCGCTTGCGCCACCCTGGTCGCGGCAGCGCGGCGCGGCCTGACCCCGCGTCGGGCTGAATTGATCCTGGATGGCGGCTCGCTCGAAATCGAGTGGCTGCCCGACGACCATGTTCTGATGACCGGCCCGGTAGCCAGCAGCTTCACCGGCCTTCTGGACGCCTCCCTGCTTTCATGAGCGCCAAGCCCCCCACCATTCTCACCTTCGGCTGTCGGCTGAACGCCTATGAATCCGAAGTGATGCGAGAGCACGCCCGCGCCATCGACAGCGGGGTCGAGACGATCATCATCAACACCTGCGCCGTCACCGCCGAGGCAGAGCGCCAGGCCCGGCAGGCGATCCGCAAGGCCCGGCGCGAGAACCCCGAGGCGCGGATCGTCGTGACCGGCTGCGCCGCCCAGGCTCACCCCGAGCTTTATGGCGAGATGGCCGAGATCGACCAGATTCTGGGCAATGCCGAGAAGCTAAAGCCGGAAATCTTCGCCGAGCCGCCATCCGAGCGGATCGTCGTCGGCGATATCATGAAGCTGCGCGAGGTCGCCTCGCATCTGGTATCGGGCTTCGAGGGACGGGCGCGGGCCTTTGTCGAGGTCCAGCAGGGCTGCGACCATCGCTGTACCTTCTGCATCATCCCGTTCGGACGCGGCCCCAACCGCTCGGTTCCGGTCGAGCGGGTGATCGCCCAGGCGCGCGAGTTGGTCGCTGCCGGAACCCCCGAACTGGTGCTGACCGGGGTTGATGTCACCGCCTATGGCGCCGATTTGCCCGGACGTCCGCCGCTGGGCACGCTGGTGCGGCAATTGCTGGCGGCAGTGCCCGATTTGCCCCGGCTGCGGCTGTCCTCGCTCGACCCGGTCGAGGTCGATGACGATCTGATCGAGGCATTCGCCCACGAACCCCGCCTGCTGCCCCATGCCCATCTGTCGGTCCAGGCGGGCGACGACACCGTTTTGAAGCGGATGGCGAGGCGGCACCGCCGCGCCGATATCATCGCCCTGGCGGCGCGGCTGCGCGCGGTTCGCCCCGACATCGTGCTGGGCGCCGACCTGATCGCGGGCTTCCCCGGCGAGGATGAGGCGATGGCGGCAGGCTCGCTGTCGCTGATCGACGAAATCGGGCTGACCCATCTCCATGTCTTCCCCTTCTCGCCCCGCCCCGGCACCCCGGCGGCAACGATGAAGCGGGTGGCCGGGCCGGTGGTCAAGGCCCGCGCCGCCGCCTTGCGTCAAAAGGGTGAGGCGGCGATGGACGCGCTGTTGCGCTCGCGGGTCGGGGCCGAAGCCACAATCGTGATCGAACGCGACGGCAAAGGACATTGCGAGTATTATCTGCCGGTTCGCGTGGGGGGGACGACCGCCGCACCGGGAGCCGTCCTGCGGACACGAATCATCGGAGTGGAAGGCGGCGTTCTCGACGCCGAGGAAGTGTGATGAGCAAGAGGATTACCGACATCCACCCGGCGGGGGGCCGGTGGAGTGGATTTGTGGCCGCCCTGCTGCTGTCGCTGCCGGGAGCCGCGCTGGCCCAGGAAGCCGCGACGACGGCCGCCGCGCCGGGTCGTCTGGCCCAGCTTTGGACCGATCTGGCCTCGCTGGCCGAGCCGGGCCGGATTGACCCGCTGTCGCTGGGTCTGGGCGTGGTTCTGGCGTTGCTGGCGATGGTGCTCCAGGTGGTTGCGACCCGGCGGATGCTGGGCCGGGCTCTGTCCGAGCTGACCCGCCTGGGCGACAGCACCGAACGCCTGTTGAAGGGCGTTTTGGCCGAACCCGACGGCATCCACGCCTGGATCGGCGATCGCGAGGTCCGCTCGCGCGGCCTGACCGCCCTGCTTGACCTGTCCGATGACGCCCTGCCCGGCTTTGCCGCCGTGCTGGCCCGGTTGACCCCGCAGGATTCGGCCCGTCTCGATCTGGCGGTGCGCCGGTTGCGTGGCGAAGGCCAACCGTTCGAGATGGATCTGGCCCTGCGCGACGGCGGACGTCGCATCCGGGTCGCCGGTCTCTGCCCCAGCCGCAGCGAAGCCCGCGTCCCGGTCGCTCTGCTGCTGCTGAACGATCTGACCCCGGACCTGACCGCCCACACCGCGCCGACCTCAACGGCGGCGGCGGCGGACGTGCTTCGTCCCGAACTTCTCGACGAATTGCTGGCGGCACCAACCCAGCCCGCCCCGGCTGAAGCCGATGGCTGGTTTGGCCGGATGAAGGCCGGTCTGGCCAAATCCTCCTCCCGCCTGACCCAGGGCCTGGGCGACCTGTTCACCAAGCGCAAGCTTGACGACGAGGCGCTGGAAGACCTCGAAGACCTGCTGATCACCGCCGATCTGGGCGTCAATACCGCCGCCAAGGTCACCGGCCTGCTGTCGAAGACCCGGTTGGGTCAAGACATCACCGCCGACGAGATCAAGACCATCCTGGCCGACGAGATCACCCGCATCCTTGAGCCGGTGGCCAAGCCGCTGGAGATCGACCCGGCGCGCAAGCCGCATGTCGTGCTGGTGGTCGGCGTCAATGGCGCGGGCAAGACCACCACGATTGGCAAGCTGGCGATGCAGCACAAGCAAGCGGGCCGTACCGTGACGCTGGCTGCCGGAGATACCTTCCGCGCCGCCGCCGTCGAGCAATTGAAGGTGTGGGGCGAGCGGACCGGCTGCCCGGTGATCGCCCGCGATACCGGGGCCGATCCCGCCGCCCTGGCCTTCGACGCGGTGACCCAGTCGCGCCAGCAGGGCGATGACCTGCTGTTCATCGACACCGCCGGACGCCTTCAGAACAAGACCGACCTGATGGCCGAATTGGGCAAGGTGGTCCGCTCGATCAAGAAAGTCGACGAGACCGCGCCGCATTCGGTGCTGCTGGTACTGGATTCGACCGTCGGCCAGAACGCCCATTCCCAGGTCGAGACCTTTGGCGAGATGGTCAACGTCACCGGACTGGTTTTGACCAAGCTGGACGGCACCGCCCGCGGCGGCGTCCTGGTCGCCCTGGCCGAGAAATTCGGTCTGCCGGTCCACGCCATCGGCGTCGGCGAACAGGCCGCCGATCTGCGGCCGTTCGAGGCCCGCGCCTTTGCCAACTCGCTGGTCGGACTGGACTGAGCCGACCAGCGGCCGCCGGTTTGATCCTGCGGCCGCGACTTTCGGACCGCCCCGACGCTTGACGGGGCGGTCCGGCTTGTCTACTGACTGTTTCCCAAACCCGATGTCCCTGTCCTCGACCGGAGAGCGCCGATGGCCGCCTATCAGTACGTCTATGTAATGAAGAACCTGACCAAGGCCTATCCGGGCGGCAAGGAGATCATGAAGGGGCTTTACCTGAGCTTCCTGCCCGGCGCCAAGATCGGCGTGCTGGGTGCGAACGGCGCGGGTAAATCGACCCTGCTGAAGATCATGGCCGGGATCGACAAGGATTATGGCGGCGAAGCCTGGGCCGCCGAAGGGGTCAAGATCGGCTATCTGCCCCAGGAGCCGCAGCTCGATCCGACCAAGGACGTGATGGGCAACGTGATGGAAGCCGTCGCGGAAACCAAGGCGCTGCTCGATCGCTTCGACGAGGTGTCGGCCCGCTTCGCCGAGGAACTGACCGACGACGAGATGAACGCCCTGATCGCCGAACAGGGCGAGCTTCAGGAAAAGATCGACCATCTCAACGCCTGGGACCTTCAGCGCACGATCGAGATCGCGATGGACGCGCTGCGCTGCCCGCCGGGCGATGCCGATGTCACCACCCTGTCGGGCGGTGAGCGCCGCCGCGTCGCGCTGTGCCGCCTGCTGATGTCGCATCCCGACATGCTGCTGCTCGACGAACCGACCAACCATTTGGACGCCGAATCGGTGGCGTGGTTGGAACGTTACCTTGAGGATTATTCCGGAACCGTGGTGATCGTCACCCACGATCGTTACTTCCTCGACAACGTCACCGGCTGGATTCTCGAACTCGAACGCGGCCACGGCATTCCCTACGAGGGCAATTACACCGGCTGGCTCGAGCAGAAGGAAAAGCGGCTCCAGCAGGAAGAGCGCGAGGAAAGCGCCCGCCAGCGCTCGATCCGCGACGAATTGGAATGGGTCCGCGCCAGCCCGAAGGCCCGCCAGACCAAGAGCAAGGCCCGTATCACCGCCTTCGAGGATCTCGTCGCCAAGTCGCAGGAAAAGGCCACCGGCGCGGCGCAGATCTCGATTCCCCCTGGCCCGCGTCTGGGCGGCAAGGTGATCGAGGTCGAGGGCGTCTCGAAGGGCTTCGGCGACCGGCTGCTCTATGAAAACCTGTCGTTCCGTCTGCCGCCGGGCGGCATCGTCGGCGTCATCGGCCCCAACGGTGCCGGTAAGACCACCCTGTTTCGGATGATCACCGGCCAGGAAAAGCCCGATGTCGGCACCTTCACCGTCGGCGATACCGTGGTGCTGGGCTATGTCGATCAGAGCCGCGATTCGCTTGATCCAGAAAAGACGGTGTTCGAGGAAATTTCGGACGGTCAGGAAGAAATCGACGTCGGGCGGCGCAAGATCAACGCCCGCGCCTATGCCGGTCTGTTCAATTTCAGAGGCCCCGACCAGCAGAAAAAGGTCGGCGTTCTGTCGGGCGGTGAGCGCAACCGCGTTCACCTTGCCAAGATGCTGTCGCGTCCGGCCAACGTCATCCTGCTCGACGAACCGACCAACGATCTCGACGTTGAAACCTTGTCGGCTCTCGAAGACGCCTTGGCCGAATTCCCCGGCTGCGCGGTGGTGATCAGCCACGATCGCTGGTTCCTCGACCGTATCGCCACCCACATCCTGGCCTTTGAAGGCGATTCACAGGTCGTCTTCTTCGAAGGCAATTACCAGGATTACGAGGCCGACCGCCATCGCCGTCTCGGCACCGAGGCGGATCAGCCGCACCGGCTGAAGTACAAGCCGCTGACCCGCTAGCCCCCCGACGAGAGGAAGACGGACCGCGATGAACGCCGTCTTCCTCGTTCTCGTCGTTGCCTCGTTCGCCGCCGCCGCCTGGGCCGAGATAACCGGACCGGGCGGGGCGATGGAGGCGCTGTCGGCCGCGATCGTCGATCAGGCGGCGGCCTCGGTCCCGCTCGCTTTCGGGCTGATCGGGATCATGGCGTTGTTTCTCGGCCTGATGAAGGTGGCCGAGGCGGCGGGCCTGCTCGAGGCGGTCGCCCGCCTGCTCCGTCCCCTGTTGACCCGCCTGTTCCCGGAAATTCCCGCCGATCATCCGGCGATGGGGGCGATGGTGATGAACATCGCCGCCAATCTGCTCGGGCTTGGCAATGCCGCGACGCCGTTCGGAATCCGGGCGATGGAGCATTTGGAGCGGCTCAATCCCCATCCCGGCACCGCCAGCAACGCCCAGGTGCTGTTCCTCGCCATCAACACTGCCGGGCTTACCCTGCTGCCAACCAAAGTAATCGCTCTGCGCGCTTCGACCGGCGCGACCGATCCGGCGGCGGTGGTCGGGCCGACTCTGGCCGCGACCCTGGTCGCTGTTGTCGTCGCCGTGCTGGCCGCACGCGGGCTGCAACGCCTCTCACCGTCCCCGATTCCGCTGCCGCCGTTGCCCCGACGCGCGGCCGACCAAACCCGGCCATGGCCGACCATGATTGCCGTCGCATTCCTGTTGGCGCTGGTGCCGCTGCTGCTGAGTCACGGCAAGGTGATCGGGCCGTGGCTGCTGCCCGGACTCGTCGCCGGAATCCTGCTTTATGGCGCCGTGAAGCGGGTCGCGATCTATGAAACCTTCGTTGCCGGAGCCCGCGCCGGATTCGGCGTCGCGGTCAAGATCATCCCCTATCTGGTGGCGATCCTGATGGCGGTCGGAATGATCCGCGCCTCGGGCGTGCTGGCCGCGATTCTGGAGCCGCTGGGCCGCCTCACCGCACCGCTCGGCCTGCCCGCCGAGGCGTTGACGATGGCAGCGATGCGGACTTTGTCGGGATCGGGTTCCTATGGCCTGCTTGCCGCCCAGATGAAAGACCCGGCGATCGGTCCCGATGGATATCTGGGGATTTTGCTTGGCACCTTGTATGGCTCGACCGAAACCACATTTTATGTGTTGGCGGTCTATTTCGGTGCCGTCGGCATCCGGCGGATTCGCCATGCTTTGATCGTCGGTCTTCTGGCGGATTTTTCCGCATTGGTTGCCGCCGTTCTCGTCTGCAAATGGATCTCCACGCCCGTGACGCAATAAATATCCAACGATTTTCAATCAAGGACCTCGACACCTATCTCCAGATATACCGTCTGCGCCTCTTGCTTCGATTTTCTGTTCTTTCTCGGGTCACAACGGGATAAACATCGCGACCATAAAAGTGCCGTTATTAACCAGCCAGGGGAGCCGAAATGTCTCTAACTATCCGGGGAAAACTGATTATTCTCGGCATGGTAATGAGTTTCGCCCTGGCCGGAATCGCTGGGGGCTGGTGGATCGCCTTCAATACCCTCAAGGTCAACGGACCGATCTATGACCGTGTCGTACTGGCCAAGGATCTGGTGGCCGATATCCTGCCGCCGCCGGAATACATCATCGAATCCTATCTGACCACCGCCACCGCGCTGGACGCCCCTGTCGCCGATCTCCCCCGGATACGGGAAAGCTTCCGCCTTCTCCATCGCGATTACGACGACCGCCACGCCGTGTGGGCAGCCGCTGGTCTGGAGGGCAAGATCGCCGACGATCTGCTGAAACGCTCCTATCTTCCGGCGCAACGTTTCTTTGCCGAAGCGGAAAGCCGCTTCTTCCCGGCGCTGGAGCGGGGCGACCGCGAGTCCGCCCTGGCGACCTTTCGCGATCTGACCACGCAGTACCGCGAGCATCGCGCCGCGATCGACGATGTCGTCACCGCCGCCAACGCGATGAGCAAGGCGACCGAGACCGAAGCCGCCGCCACTGAATCCTCGGTCAAGCTGGCGGTGATCGCCGCCACCGCGACCTTGTCGGCGCTGGCCCTGGCGATCCTTGCCCTGGTCGGGCGGTCGATCAGTGGTCAGATCGCCGCGACGATCGAAACGATGAACCGGCTCTCGAACGGCGACACAGCAACCAAGGTGCCCGGCCTCGATCGCACCGACGAGATGGGAGCGATCGCCCGCGCCCTTGAGGTCTTCAAGACCAATCTGATCGCCAATGCCCGGATGG
The DNA here is from genome assembly GCF_000442515.1 of Magnetospirillum fulvum MGU-K5. Lineage (GTDB taxonomy): Bacteria > Pseudomonadota > Alphaproteobacteria > Rhodospirillales > Magnetospirillaceae > Phaeospirillum > Phaeospirillum fulvum_B. The sequence goes on from NZ_AQPH01000034.1 coordinate 25,750, forward strand.
AGGCCGAAGCCAAGGAAACCACCCGCCTCCAGAGCGCGCGGCGCACCGAGGAGATGCATGCGATGGCCGCCGCGTTCGAGGCCACCGTCAATGCCAAGGTCACGGAGGTGAGCCAAGCGTCCGACAGCATCTTCGCCATCGCTGAGAAGATGGTCAACCGCTCGGAACATAGCGGCGGTGCCTCGCTGGCGGTGGGCGAAGCGGCCAAGGTCACCAATGAACGCGCCGCCCTTGCCGCTGAGGCGACCCGTCAGCTCGCCCTTGCCGTCAACGAGATCGCGGTTCAGGTCGCGCATTCGAATGAAATCTCGGCCCAGGCGGTCGTCAGCGTCGATTCCACCGCGCAACGGATGACCGGGCTGGCCCAATCGGTCCAGTCGATTGGCGAGGTGGTCAAGCTGATCAGCGATATCGCCGCCCAAACCAATCTGCTCGCCCTGAACGCCACGATCGAGGCGGCCCGCGCTGGTGAGGCGGGCAAGGGCTTTGCTGTCGTCGCGGGCGAGGTCAAGCATCTCGCCAACCAGACCGCCAAAGCGACCGAAGACATTTCGCGTCAGGTCGCGGAAATCCAGGCGTCGACTGTCGACATGGGCCACAGTATCGAAGGGGTGGTGGGCATCATCCGCACCCTGGACGAAGTATCGGCGGCGATCGCCAGCGCGGTTCAGCAACAGGAAGCCTCGACCCGCGAAATCTCGGGCAATATCGACGAGGTCGCCCGTCAGGCGTCAACCGTGTCCAAAAGTGTCGGCACGCTGTCGAAATCCTCGGCGATGTCGTGTGCCGGAACCGTCCGGGTGATCTGGAGCGCCGACAGTCTGACCGAAGCGGTCCATCACCTGACCAGCGAGGCCGAAACCTTCCTCGCCAGCGTCCGCGCCTGAGCGGACTTGCGAACGTGGCCGTAGCGATGTGGGGCATCGCCCCACGCCCCGACCGGGGCTATCCGCCCCGGACCCCTATTCTCTTTTATATCAATTATTTAAAAACATGGAGGGGTCGGGAGGCCATAGCCTCCCGATAGGGGGATCGGGGGCATAAAGCCCCCGAAAGACGTCAGCCCCCTGTTAAGGCTTCACGCCTTAGCCCTGCACCTTCTTGGCCAGCAATTCGTTGACCAGGGCCGGGTTGGCCTTGCCCTGGGTCGCCTTCATCACCTGACCGACGAACCAGCCCAGCAATGTGGTCTTGCCGTCCCGGACCTGCTGAACCTTGTCCGGATTGGCGGCCAGCACGGCATCGATGGCGGCTTCGATCGCGCCGGTATCGGTGACCTGCTTCAGCCCACGCTCTTCGACCAGCACCGCCGGAGCCTTGCCGGTTTCGACCATCAGGGCGAAAACGTCCTTGGCCAGACGGCCCGACAGGGTACCGTCGGTGATCAGGTCGATCATCGCCCCCAGATTGGCGGCAGTGACCGGCGGTTCCTCGATCGTCTTGCCGCTGGCGTTGAGAGCGGCGAAGAAGTCGCCCATCACCCAGTTACAGGCGAGCTTGGGATCGCGGCCCTTGGCGACCGTCTCGAAGAACTCGGCCGAGGTCTTTTCCGCGACCAGCACCCCGGCGTCATAGGCGTTGAGGCCGTATTCGGCCATGAAGCGGGCCTTTTTCTCGTCAGGCAGTTCGGGCAGCCCCGCCTTGATCCCATCGACGAACGCCTGCTCGATCACCAACGGCAGCAGGTCGGGATCGGGGAAATAGCGGTAATCGTGGGCATGTTCCTTCGACCGCATCGAGCGGGTTTCGCCCCGGCCGGAATCGAACAAGCGGGTTTCCTGACGAATCTCGCCGCCGGATTCATAGACCTCGACGTGACGGCGCGCCTCATACTCGATCGCCTGCTGGACGAAGCGGATCGAGTTGACGTTCTTGATCTCGCAGCGGGTGCGCAATTCGGTCGAACCGACCGGACGGACGCTGACATTGGCGTCGCAACGCATGCTGCCTTCCTGCATGTTGCCGTCGCAGGTGCCGAGATAGCGCAGGATCGAGCGCAGCTTGGTCAGATACAGACCCGCCTCTTCCGGCGAGCGCAGATCGGGCTTCGACACGATCTCCATCAGCGCGACGCCCGAACGGTTGAGGTCGATGAACGACTTGGTCGGGTGCATGTCGTGGATCGACTTGCCCGCGTCCTGCTCCAGATGCAGTCGTTCGATCCCAACGGTGCGGGTCGAGCCGTCAGCCAGATCGAGGATCAGCTCGCCCTCGCCAACAATCGGCTTGTCATACTGGCTGATCTGATAGCCCTGGGGCAGATCGGCGTAGAAGTAGTTCTTGCGGGCGAACACGCTGGTCAGGTTGATCTTCGCCTTCAGCCCCAGCCCGGTGCGGACCGCCTGCTCGACGCAGACTTCGTTGATCACCGGCAACATGCCGGGGAAGCCGGCATCGACGAAGCTGACCTGCGAATTCGGTTCGGCACCAAAAGTGGTGGCGGCACCGGAAAACAGTTTGGCGTTCGAAATCACCTGGGCATGGACTTCAAGCCCGATGACGATCTCCCACGCGCCGGTTTCACCTTCAATCAGGTAAGCCATCACACGCCCTCCGGCGACAGGTCGAATCCGGCGGCGGATTCCATCACGCCAGCGACCTTGAACACGGTTTCCTCGTCGAACGGACGACCGATCAGTTGCAGCCCCAGCGGCAGCCCGTCGGACGACAGACCCGCGGGAAGCGACAGGCCCGGCAGCCCTGCCAGCGAGGTCGGGATGGTGAACACGTCGTTCAGCCACATCGTCACCGGATCGTCGGTATTTTCGTTAAGACCAAAGGCCGGGCTGGGCGCGGTCGGGGTCAGGATCACATCGACGGTCTCGAACGCCTTGCGGAAATCCTCAGCGATCAGCCGACGGACCTTCTGCGCCTTGGCGTAATAGGCATCGTAATACCCGGCCGAGAGCACATAGGTTCCGATCAGGATGCGGCGGCGCACCTCGGGACCGAAGCCGGCAGCACGGGACTTCGCATACATCTCGTCCAGGCTCTTGCCCGGCACGCGCTGGCCGAAGCGCAGTCCGTCATAACGGGCCAGATTCGACGACGCCTCCGCCGGGGCGACGATGTAATAGGTCGGCAGAGCGTATTTGGTGTGGGGCAGGTTGATCTCGACCGGCTCGGCCCCGGCGTCCTTCAGCCAGGCGATGCCCTTTTCCCACACATCGGAGATTTCGGCGGACAGACCGTCGGGACGGTATTCGCGCGGAATGCCGACCTTCAGCCCACGAATGTCGCCGGTCAGCGCCGCTTCGAAATCCGGCACCTTCAGATTGACCGAGGTGGAATCCTTGGGATCGAACCCGGCCATCGCGCCCAGCATGATCGCGCAATCACGAACGGTGCGGGCCATCGGCCCGGCCTGATCGAGCGAGCTGGCGAAGGCGACGATGCCGTAACGGGAACAGCGGCCATAGGTCGGCTTGATCCCGGTGATGCCGCAGAACGCGGCGGGCTGGCGGATCGACCCGCCGGTATCGGTGCCGGTCGCGCCCAGCACCATCCGCGCCGCGACGGCGGCGGCGGAGCCACCCGACGAACCGCCGGGGACCAGCTTGGCGGCGGGATCGGAACGACGGGTCCATGGATTGATCGCCGGACCGAACGCGCTGGTCTTGTTCGACGAGCCCATCGCGAATTCGTCGAGATTGAGCTTGCCGAGCGAAATCGCCCCGGCCTTCTTCAGATTACCGGAAACGGTCGATTCATAGGGCGGCACGAAGCCGTCGAGAATCTTGCTGGCGGCGGTGGTGCGAACACCCTCGGTGCAGAACAGATCCTTGACGCCGATCGGCAGTCCGTCCATCGCCCCGGCGGTGCCCTGGCGGCGGCGGGCGTCAGACGCCTCGGCCTCGGCCAGCGCCCGCTCGGGCGTTTCGGTGATGAAGGCGTTCAGGTGACGCTTGGCTTCGACCTGAGCGATATGGGCACGGGTCAACTCGACGGCGCTGGTCTCGCCCTTGACCAGACGGTCGCGTGCCTCGGCCAGGGTCAGATGGGTAAGCTCGCTCATTCCACCACCTTCGGAACGGTGAAAAAGCCCTCGGCGGCTTCGGGGGCATTGGCCAGAATCTGTTCGGCGATGTCGCCATCGGTGACCAGATCGGCGCGCATCGGCAAACCGAGATCGGCAACCGAGCTCATCGGCTCGATTCCGTCGGTATTCACTTCCGACAATTGCTCGACGAAATTCAAGATATTGGAAAGCTCACCGGCGAGAGGAGCAAGCTCCTCCTCGCCAAGCTCGATACGAGCCAGGGTGGCGATGGCACGGACGGCGGATATGTCCAGGGACATGGGCCTTGACGACTCCGGAATGGCGGGCGGAGCCGGGACGTTAGCACCCGCTCCCGGCGGGCGCAACCGGGCAGCCAGCCAAAAGTGTCAGGAACGACCCGATCCGGCCACGCGGAGCGGCACCAAAGGCGCGGCGAAAGGCCAGATCGTCGCGGGGCGACAGATTTTCCAGCGGATCGAACCAGGCATGGAAGATCAGGGCAAATTCGCGCTCGCCGAACGTAATCGGCTCGGCGGCGGCATCGTGCTCGATCGTGTAGAACGCGTTCGAAGCAACGCTGACCGTATTCTGGCGGTGGTGCATCAGCTTGATGAACCAGTCCTTGCGGACATCGAACCGTTTGAACAAATCGGCGATGCGTAACAGAACCTGCCACTCGACCAGCCGCACCTCGGGATCGTTGAAAAACGCCTCCCAACTGAACGAGGTGCCCAACTCGTCACGCAGCATCGCCAGAATGTCGCGACAGCGGTCGGCGTTGGCCTGGGCTTCCTCCCCCAGCACCATGTGCAGAAACGAGAACAGGTTGCCGATCAGCGCCCGGTCCAGTTCACCCGCCTCGAACAAGGGATCAAGCGGATGGATCACCAGACGGCCAAAAGCGTTGGTGCGACGCTGATTAAGGTCGTCGTCAGCAACGATCTGGGCGATCTCGGCATAAGAGCGGCGATAGAAATCGTCAAACGCCGCCGAGTCCTTGAGTCCGCTGACGATCTCCACCAACAATCCAGGCGACAACGGATGTCCGGCGGACGCCTGTTCCGCCGCGACGACCAAGGCGTCGAGAACGTCGTTGGTGACTTTGCGCAGATAGGCCGGGCCTTGCTCCCCCATTGGGGTTTTCTCCTCGCCAGACGGATGCAGTATAAAGTCCCGCTCGATCGATTTCCACCCGCCAAGCTTTCCACGAAGGACAGCCGGAGGAACAGTAATGAAACGGATTATCCTCTTCGTCCTGGGTCTGGCCGCTCTGTTCGGGCCGATGCCAGACGCCCGGGCGGAGTCGTGCGGCCCGGTCCGGGGCAGCACCGGACAATTCGATTATTATCTGCTCAGCCTGTCCTGGTCACCCGCCTTCTGCGCCACTCCGGCCGGAGCGAAGGCTGTTGACCAATGCGGTGCCACGGCCCCCGCCCGTGGCTTCGTTGTCCACGGATTGTGGCCGCAATATCTTCCGGGCTCGGGGACGGCGGGGCAAAGCGGGGCGCTGTGGCCGCAATGTTGCGGCGGAGCCGAACCCTTCCGCCCTGACGCGGTGCCACCGCAACTGGACGGGCTGATGATCGGCACCGATTTGCGCCGTCACGAATGGGCCAAGCACGGGGTTTGCGCCACGCCCCGGACGCGGGATTATTTTGCCGCGATCCTTCAGGCAGTCCAGAAAGTCGGCACCGCCGCCGATCTGCGCCCGACCACAGCGGAGAAAATTCGGGTCAGCGATCTGAAGCGGTACTTCCCGGTACCGCCTCAGGCGATCTTTCCCACCTGCAAGGGTAAAACCTTAAGCGAGGTGCGGGTCTGCCTCGACCGCTCCTTGTCGCCGATCCCGTGCCCGGATTCGGCCAGTCGTTCGGACAATTGCCCGGGCACGGTCATTCTGCCGGTCGGGTCGGCGGCGCAACCCTGACGCCCCAAGGAAGCAGTAGCGCGGCGCCCCTGCGGCGGAGTAAACGCTTCCAGCACCGCACGACGTCGCAGAAGTCAGGACCCCCCATCCGATGATGTCCCCGCCCCCGCCAGCCGACACGGCGTCCCTTCCCATCGGCATTTTCGATTCCGGTGTCGGCGGGCTGACCGTCGCGGCGGCGATCCGCCAGCGGATGCCGGGCGAACGGCTGCTGTATATCGGCGACCTTGCCCGCCAGCCCTATGGCACCAAATCGCCGCAGACGGTGGTGCGCTATGCCCTGAAGGCAGCCGATTTCCTGGTCCGGCGCGGGATCAAGGCGCTGGTCGTCGCCTGCAACACCGCCTCGGCGGTGGCGCTGGAACCGATCGCGGCGCGCTTTCCCGGTTTGCCGGTGATCGGCGTCGTCGAAGCCGGAGCCGCCGGGGCCGCCCTGGCCTCGACCCATGGCCGGATCGTCGTTGCCGCCACCGAGGGCACCTGCCGCTCCGGTGCCTATGAACGGGCCATTGCCCGGCGGCGCCAGGGCGCGCATGTCATCTGCACCCCCTGCCCGCTGTTCGTCGCCCTGGCCGAAGAAGGTCTGACCGACGGCCCGATTGTCGACTCGGTTGCCCGTCATTATCTCGGCCCCCTGCTCGACCCTGCCGCCCAGACCGATTGTCTGGTGCTGGGGTGCACCCATTTCCCTTTGCTCGCCCCGGCTTTGGGGCGGCTGGCCGGGCCGAATGTGCGGCTGGTCGATTGTGCCGAGGCAACCGCCGGATTGCTGGAAGAGGCGCTGTCGTCCGGGCTGGCCGCACCGTTGGGATCATCGGGTGGGTTGACCCTGATCGCCACCGACGCTCCCGACCGCTTTGCCCGGATTGCCTCCGTCCTGTTTCCGGCGATGGGAGGAATTCCGCCGGTTGAACTGGCCGATCTGTTCTGACGAAATACGGTTCAGAACAGGGGTAAAATCGACGAACGCCTTGAGCGTTCTCACCGCGAATGCTACCAATATCCAACCGATCGGGACCACCATCGCCCCGGTTCAGCGCAGCCTTCGAGCGAGAATCGTCATGCTTGCGAAATATTACCGAGCATTCAAAGAGGATCTCGACCAGCGCGGCATCATCTTTTCGTTCTCGGGCTATCTGTCCGAAGGAATATTATATTCGCTGGGCGAAGCTCTGCGTCAAAAAATGACGCTGGAAGAAACCGATATCGGGACAGTCAAAAAAGTCTTTTCGGTCTTCATCGAGCAATCCCAGAACATCATCCGCTATTCCGCCGAGAAACTGGCCAGCGATAGCGGGGGACCGATCGAGCTCTCCTCGGGGATGGTGACGATCGGCAGCGAGAACAACCGCTTTTTCATCGTCTGCGGCAATGTTGTCCTCGCCAATGACGAACCCCGGCTGCGCGAACGGTTGGAGCGATTGCAGGGGATGGATAAGGATCAGATCAAGGCCTACTACAAAGAACAATTGCGCGAGGCCCCCGAGGAGGCCAGCCGTGGTGCCACCATCGGACTGATCGAGATTGCCCGCCGCGCTTCCGACCCAATCGAGTTCGATTTCGAACGCATCGACCCGGACTCGTTCTTTTTTTGCATGAAGGTATCGATCTGAGATGGTTTCAGAGTCCCTCAAGATCGCCGGGACCGAGCGTTCCCCCGAAATCGAATTCGATTTCGAGCGTGGGTTTCTTCGCTTTCGCGGCGAATCTTATCCCGAGGATGCTTCGGCGGTGTTTGGGCCGGTGTTCGTCGCGCTCGACCGCTTCCTCGCCGAAGCCGGTGGACGCGAAATTCAGGCCGAATTCGATCTGGCATACTTCAACAGTTCCAGCGCCAAGGCGCTGATGAACATCTTCCTGCGCCTGGACAGCGCCGCCGCCGCCGGAACGCCGGTTTCAGTCCGCTGGCTGCACGCTCCCGACGACGACACCATGCGCGAATTCGGCGAGGATTTCGGTGAAGATCTCGACCATGTCGTCTTCACCCTGGTTGCCGCCGATCCGGCGGGCTGACCGATGTCGTTCGATCTGTTCGACACGGAGAAAAAGGTTCTCGAACAGTCGAAAATCCTGCGCGAACGCCTCAATGACGCCCCGGAAGAGGTGCGTCAGGGAATCGATGTCTTGATCGAGGCGTTCGGTCGCAGCATCCGTGAACAAAGTCGGCTGGTGAAGGTCAGCGACCGTCTTCAGGCCCAGCTTTCCACTTTGAACCACGAACTGACCCGCCGCCGCGCCGAAGCGGAACAGGCGCTGTCCGACCTTCAGACCGCTCAGGAATCGCTGGTCCAGGCGGAAAAACTGGCCTCGCTCGGTGCCCTGGTCGGCGGCGTCGCCCACGAGATCAACACTCCCGTCGGCATCGCGCTTAGCTGTGCCTCGCATCTGGCTGATGCCACCGCCCAGATGCGCCACCTGTACGAAGCCGATGATATCGATGCCGACGAATTCGACCGTTATATGGAAACGGCAACCGACAGTTCCGGCCTGATCTTGTCGAACTGCCGCCGCGCCGCGGCGCTGATCGGCAGCTTCAAACAGGTAGCGGTTGACCGCACCTCGGCCGAGCGGCGGCGCTTCGAATTGGGGGCGACCTTAAACGAGACGATGGCCAGCCTGGGGCCGAACCTGCGTCAGGCCGGGCACGAGGTGACGATCGATTGCCCCCCCGGGCTGATGATGGACAGCCATCCCGGCGCCTTGTCCCAGGTGCTGGGTAATCTGGTGATGAACAGTCTGATTCACGGCTTCGATCCGGGTCAATCGGGACGGATCAGCTTGACCGTCGATCAACCCCAACCCGATCAGGTCCGGATCGTCTATGCCGATTCCGGCAAAGGCATCCCGGAACAGAACCGAGGCCGCATCTTCGACCCGTTCTTTACCACCCGGCGCGGCAGCGGCGGCAGCGGGCTTGGCCTGCATATCGTCTATAATCTGGTGACCGGACCGCTGGCCGGAACCATCGTGCTCGATTCCTCGCTGCCCGGGACCGCTTTTGTTCTGTCCATCCCGGCCTCCGTCCCTTGAGTCGGGCCGAGCCTCTTCCGGAGTTGCTTGTGCGATGACGCAACCGCCCCCTCCCGACAGCGACGACAATGGCAAGGGCAAGCGTCTGCAACTGCGTCGCTCGTCCGCTGCGTCTGCGGATTCGGAAAGCACTCTGCCGCCATGGCCGGTGCTGGTGGTTGATGACGACGTAGACATCCACACGATGACCCGGGTGCTGCTGCGCGATTTCACGTTCCGCGACCGCGCGTTCCAGGTCATCAGCGCCTATTCCGCTGCCGAGGCGCGCGAGATTCTGCTGCACCAGCCCGATATCCCGGTGATGCTGCTCGATGTGGTGATGGAGACCCCGAATGCCGGTCTCGACCTGGTTCGCCACGTCCGCGAGACCTTGCACAACCAGCGGATCGCGATCGTCTTGCGCACCGGCCAGCCGGGCGAGGCCCCCGAACGCGACGTGATGCTGGCCTATGACATCAACGATTACCGCAACAAAACCGACCTGACCGCACAACGTCTGTTCACCGCCCTGGTCGGCGGGCTGCGCTCATGGATCAACCTGTCGGCGATCGAGTCCTTGAACCATGCGCT
>NZ_AQPH01000035.1 GCF_000442515.1 Magnetospirillum fulvum MGU-K5
CTTGACTATCTTGTATTGCTCGACGGACTGCCTCTGTCGTCGTGGCACTGCCGCGTAGAGCCTAGCCCATAGCGCCTCCTTCCACTCCGCGAACAAGAATACACTATCAAATGCCGGGACTGAACAGCAATTATTACTTATAGAGATCGCGCGCGACTGTCGTCATTTCGTCGGCAGTCTTAAAGACGGTTGCGTTCATCGAATAGGCTTTTTGAGTGACGATCATTCGGGTGAACTCGTCGGCCAGATCGACGTTCGAGGCTTCGACCGCCGAAGCGACGATCTGATTGCCACTGCCCTGCTTGGCGATTTCGGCAATACTCATCTGTCCGGCATTGGCGGTTCTCTCGAACACGGTTCCCGAGAGAGGATTGAGCTGATCCGCGGCGGTGAAGGTTGCCAGTGGCAGCATCGCCAGTGTCCGGCTTCGCCCATTACTGAAATGGGCAATCAACTCCCCTTTCGAATTAAACGACGCGGAATCCATCACGCCGGATTCATAGCCATCCTGATCCAAGCTTTTGACGTCAATCTTGCCGGGTTTGGTTCCGGTATATTGGGTCATCTTCGAGGTATCGATCGTAATCGAGTTGCTACCCGGCGGGGTCGTCGTTTTCGGATTGCCCGGGGTGTTCCACGTGATCGAAAAGGTGAGCGAGGTTGGGCTCTGAATCTTACCCGCGCCATCGAACGTGACCGGAATGGAATTGTCTGCGGCATTGGGGCCAAGCCCGCTCACGGTAAAGTCCGTGCCGGTACGCAGACGCATATTCCACTGGTTGTTCCCCTGCTTCTCGAAATAGACCGGGACCGTCCTCGGCTCGTAATTCTGGTCGTAGACGGTCAAAGCCAGCGGGATTTCGTTAATCGACGGCGACGGGATCGATTGCTGCCCAGCCGGCGGATTGCTGCCCATGTAGATCGTCTGCGACGGCGCGGCAACGCCGCCAAAGCTGATCGCCACCGCCTGACTGGGGGGGTGGCGGTGACCTTGCCGTTATTGTCGGTGCTGAGCGTAACGCTCGCGATCGACGACGGCGTCAGGGTCGCGTTGGCCGAGGCTGGCAGGGAGTAACTAAGGGACCATGTATCGCCACCGGCGCGCTGCCACGTGACGGTCAATGGCTGCGGATTCCCCGAAAGATCGTTGACCCAGCCGGTTTGCGTGAAGCTCTGGTTGGCTGATGTCGTCGTGGCATCGGCAGGAATGTTGACAACGGGCTGGAAAGCGGTGGTGGCGGCACCACTGATCTTCTGGCCGGGAGTCATGTAGATCGGGACCAGAGTCTGCGGAGCGCCCGACGCCGTCGCTACCCCAGACAAGGCCAGCGGGGAGGTCGAGGTGGTTGCCACATTGGCGATACGCCCTTGCGAGTCGGCCATCCAGCCCATCAGGAACTGACCGCCGGTCGTCTTGAAATAGGTCTTGTCGGCCGCCCCCGGACCGGTGCTGGGATCACTGGCGCTGGTGGCGGTGCCGGTGGGCGGATCAAGCGCGGTGGCGGTATGATCGCCAAAAGTCGTGAAGCTGCCCGCTCGGGTATAAAGAAGGTTCTTCGAATCGGTCGGGCTCAGTCCGGTCTGTGGTTTGCCATCGGGACCGGGCTGGGAAACGATAAAGAATCCCCGACCGTTGATGCCAAGATCGGTCCAATTGGTCGTCGGCGCCATCACCCCCTGCTGGGTAATAGCGTAACGATTGACGGCGCGGACCCCGAAAATATCGGTTCCGGTCGTTGCCGTGACCTGTCCGGCGCTATTGTTGGTGCTGGTCGGTGCGCTGTGGGATTCGGACATCACCGTCTTGAAGTCGGTCTGAATCCGTTTGTAGCCGGTCGTGTTGACATTAGCGATGTTCTGAGAGACGCCCCCCATCGCCCCGTCCATCGCCTGCATCGCGCTGCTGGCATTCGTTAACGCACCCCACAACATCGACGCCTCCATTCCCGGCGGATTCTTCGTTCCGGTGGGATAGATGCAAGGGGCGGGCCAGTCCTCGGGCAGAGATGGCGCAAGCGCGATACGGATCAGAAAGCGGGATCAGGCGCTAAAAATCAGCGGGAGCTCAAGAATTTTGGCCGGAAGACCCGGCAGGAAATTCCCCCTCCCGGCAGGAAATGCCGGGAATGCTCAGTCGAGCCGACACTGAATGAAGACCGTCACCCGCTTGATCCTCTCGCCGACATCGGCGGCAGACCCGACCGGACCGGCGGACGCGGTTTCATAGCGGATCGAATTGTCATCAAGGAAACGGCGCGCGATATCCGCCTTGATCGCAAAATTGATGTTTTGCGGAATATCTCCGGTTTGACCGGCAATCTTCATCGCATTCAGCTTCGAGGAAACCACGCCGACCACAGTGCCGCTCATATCGGCCAGCGGCCCGCCAGAATTGCCTTTCTGCACCGGAGCGGTGATCTGGTAGTGGCGCGCATCGCCCCGCAGCCCAGCCATGGCGCTGATCACCCCGGCGGTGATGTTGGCTTCACGCGACAGCAGCGACGACAGCGGAAAGCCGATCACAACAACCTCGTCCCCGGAACGCAAGGGACGGTCGGCGCGAAAGCGGGCCACATCGTCCAACCGCAGGGTCGTTTTCAGCGCCGCCAGATCGTCTCCGCTATTCTTGGCCTGAACGGTGGCCGGAATGGCCTGACCATCGGCGGGAGTGACGCTGATCGAGCGACAGGATTCGACGACATGGGCGTTGGTCAGCACGGTCCCATCGCGACTGACAACAAAGCCGGTCCCGGTCGCCATCCGCCCCCGTCCCCCATTGCCCGAGACGGCAGGCGGCGGTGCCTTTCCCTCAGGCGGGGAAGCACTAGCCGATGGCGGCGCATCCCTCTCCGCCCCTCCTGCCGGGCCGACGGAACCACTCGAAACCGGCTTCCACGCGGCAAGCCGGGCGCGAGCCTGGGCTAAATCCTGGGGCGACAGACGGCTTGCGATCCCGTCACGATCGCGCAGATACGTGGCTTTGAGGTTTGCGGGAGCACGCTCCGCCCCAACCGACAGCCAGAAATACCCCTCGGGCAGATTGGCCGCGAGTCCGTTGCCGCTGGCCAGCATCGCGCCCAGATTGTGGGCGGCCTGGGGATGACCGCGCTCGGCGGCACGACGGAACCAGTTCGCCGCCTCGGGAAGATTCTTGGCGCCGCCTTCGCCGGTCAGCAAGGCGACTCCCAGAATGAACTGGGCGACGGGACGGCCCGCCGTGGCCGCTGCACGGGCATCGGCAACGGCCTGCGCCCGGTCAATCGGCACGGCGCGGCCATTCCAGCGCAACTCGGCCATCTTTTCCAGGCTGGCGGGATAACCTTTTTCAGCGGCACGCCGAAAATATTCGACCCCTCGGGCCTCGTCACGGGGAACACCGGCACCGGAAAAATAGAGCTCGCCCAGGGCGTTCAAACTCTCGGGGAAACCACGTTCGGCGGCGCGCCCCAGCCACTCGATCCCCTTGGCAACGTCCTTCGGCACCCCGCGCCCGGCCAAATACGCGGTGCCGAGAGCATGTTGCCCCAACGGATCACCCGCCTCGGCGGCGGCACTCAACAACCGCAGGGCCTGGGCATCGTCACGGGGAACACCGCCCAGACCGAAGAACAAAATCTGCCCCAGCCGCGCCTTGGCGGCGGCATTGCCTTCGTCAGCCAGGGGGCGGTATTGGGCGGCGGCGGCGGCAAAGTCGCGACGCTCCCACGCCGCCTGCCCCTCTTCCCATCCGGCAAACGCGGCCCCGGCGGGCAACAAAGCGGCGAGAAGGACAAGTCCGCTCCGGACCGAGATCGTCTTCCCCATCTAGCGCTGAGACTCAGCCCGCATATTGTGGGCAAGGCGGCTCAATTCCTCGACCGCCGCCCCCATCTCGGCCTCCAGCGTCTGGGTGATGCCGTCGATGCTTTCGGAAACGTGCTTGACCTCTCCGGCCACGACCGCAAAGCCCTTGCCCGCCTCGCCGGCGCGGGCCGCTTCGATCAGGGCGTTCAGCGCCAGAATACGAGTTGTGCCGGTGACCTTCTTAATCTCTTCGACCTTACGCGACACCACATCGGCAAGAGCGGCGGTGAGTTCGATAATACGATCCTGGTCGGACATGATGGTCTCCGCACGGAGGGTTTCAAGGCAGTGTACGGTCGGAGCGGCCTGCGAGCAATTCGGTATTCGCTTTTGCCGCCTGGTTTCACTCTACGATTTACTTAATGTCGCTGAAGATCGACCCAAACCGGGGTGTGGTCGCTGGCGCGCTCTCCGCCACGGGGAGCGCGGTCGATCTCGGCGGTGCTAAGCCGGTCCGCCGCTTGCGGCGAAAGCAGAAGATGGTCGATCCGCAACCCCTCGTCCCGTGCCCACGCCCCTCCTTGATAATCCCACCAGGTGTACCGACCACCATCTGGGTGGAGCGCCCGGACGGAATCAAGAAAACCGAGATGAATCAACTCGCGAAACGCCCGACGGGTCTCGGAACGGCAGAGGGCGTCGTCGCGCCACGCCGCTGGGTTACACACATCCTGATCGGCGGGACAGACATTGTAATCGCCGCCCAGCACCACCGGCAGATCTCCGGCCAGCAATTCCCGGGCGCGAGCCGTCAACCGCCGCATCCAGGCCAACTTGTAATCGTATTTGTCCCCCGGCGCGGGATTGCCGTTAGGCAAGTACAGCGAGGCGACCCGAATTCCTTCGATCGTCGCTTCGAGATAACGGGCTTGTGTGTCGGTCTCGTCACCGGGCAATCCCCGAACCACCGCCTCGGCAGGATGACGCGAAATAATAGCGACGCCGTTGAAAGTCTTCTGCCCATGGAAGACAACATGGAACCCTGCCGCCTCGATTTCGGCGCGGGGAAAATCGACATCCTGGCATTTTGTTTCCTGAAGCAGAAGGACATCGGGGTTTGAGACATTCAACCATTTGATCAAAGCCGTCAACCGCACCCGTATTGAGTTAACATTCCAAGTGGCAATTCGGATACTCATTCAATAGCCCCTCTGCTGTAATGACTTTTTGATAAACTCGTTGTGTTTATGCCGATTCAAGGTGATATTCGGCACAAATAAAATCAGTTCGCCACATTTCGGTCATTCCATGCCGACCGGAAGGACGGAAAGGACCCGAGAGCGTGCGGTTCAGGCGCCATGACGACAACCGCAAGCCGTGTGTGACGCCTCTGTCAGGGCAGCCTGAGACGATGGATAAAACCACATTCAAATTCAACGGTTTGTCGGAATGACGTGCGCTCTGAGCCGGGTCGCACTGGCGATTGCGATCTGCCTTGCCGCCACGATTGCGTCGCCCTCCTTTGCCCAAACATCCAAGCAATCTCCCCATCACGTCGTCCTTAAACTGAAATGGTGGCACCAATTCCAGTTTGCAGGTTATTACGCCGCAATCGCGAAGGGATATTACGCTGCCGAGGGCCTGTCCGTCGATTTGATCGAAGGCCGACCCGGTGCCAACGGTGCCATGGATGTCACCACCGGCATCGCAGATTTTGCCGTCACCTCTCCCAGCGTGCTGCTTGAGCGCAACCGGGGACTGCCGGTGGTGGCGATTGCGGCGGTGTTCCAGCACTCTCCGCTGGCGCTGATGGTGCGCCACAACAGCGGCTTTGACAGCCCCCAATCGCTGGGGGGGCGCCGAGTGATGCTGGGAGGACGCGACGGAACCGACGATTCCGAAATCCTGGCGATGTTCGCGGCCGAAGGAATGACCAAGCAGCCGGTTCAGGTGCTGAACCACAGTGGCGATTTTTCCGATCTGTTCGAAGGCCGCGTCGACGCGATGTCGACCTATATCTCCGATGTGCAGCACGCGCAGCAACCAGTTCCGATCGAACTGCTTCGCCCTCGTCAGTACGGTATCGATTTCTATGGGGACGTTCTCGTCACCAACCTGTCGCTTGCCACCAATCATCCCGAAACGGTTCAGGCCTTTAAGCGGGCCAGCATGCAGGGATGGGCCTATGCCCTGGCCCATCTCGAAGAAATCGCCGACCTGATCCACGATCGCTACGCTCCGGGAAAGACCCGCGAACAGCTTCTGGGCGAGGCGGCAGCGATGCACGACCTCATCCTGCCCGATCTGGTCGAAGTCGGTCATATGAACCGGGGTCGCTGGACCCATATCGGTGAAACATATGCGATGTTGGGGATGCTGGGGCCGGACTGGACCCTGGATCACTTCCTGTTCTCCGACCTGGAAAAAGAACAGCAGACCCGCGCCGCCCGCTGGGTCAAGGACGGAACCATCGCCGGACTGGCCGTCCTGCTGATCGCTCTGCTGCTGGCGATTTTCGTCGCCCGGCTTCGCATCCTGGTCCAACGCCGGACCCGCGAGCTTGCCGCCAGCGAGGAACAGTTCCGCGCCATCTTCGACAGCATCAATGACGCGATCTTTCTCCAGGCCCCCGAGGACGGGGCGATCCTCGCCGTCAATCAGCGGATGTGCGAGTTGTTCGGTTATCGGCGAGAGGAATTGCTAGGTCTGGCCGTGGGGGATCTCGGCCTGGATAGTAAGACCGGCGGCCACCCGGATCTCGCCCATTGGCTGGCCAAGGCGCGCAGCGACCGGCCTCATCTGTTCGAATGGCGTGTCCGCGCCAAGGACGGACATGGTTTCTGGGTCGAGGTCAGCCTGCGTCAGGCCCTGATCGGCGGCGAAGATCGCTTGCTAGTGGTGGCCCGCGATATTTCGGCGCGCAAGGAGGTCGAGGAAAAGCTGCGCCGGACCATCGAAGATCTGGTCAGTTCCAACAGCGATCTCGAACGCTTTGCCTATGTCTCCTCCCATGACCTGCAAACCCCGCTCCGCAACGTCGTCAGCTACGCCCAATTGCTCGACCGGCGCTATCGGGGAAAGCTTGACGCCGATGCCGACGAGTTCATCGGCTTTATCGTCGACAACACCCGCCATATGTCGGAACTGATCAACGATCTGCTCGATTACACCCGGGTCGGTCGGCCGTCACTGCCTCTGCTCCCGCTCGATTCCCGCCGCCCGGTCGATCATGCCATCGCCCTGCTCCAGCCCGAGATTGATGCCTGCGGTGCAATCCTTTCGATCGGCGACATGCCGTGGGTTATGGCGGACGATGCCCAGATGGTCAGCCTGATGCAGAATCTGATTGGCAATTGCGTTAAATACCGCCACCCCTCTCGGCCGCTCGAAATCAGGATCGAGGCAGTCCCCTATCCCGGCGAGATGTGGTGTTTTGCCGTGCACGACAACGGCATCGGCATCGAAAAGCAGTATTTCGCCAAGATCTTCGAGATCTTCCAGCGCCTCCACCCCGATCATAAATCGTCGGGAACCGGGATCGGTCTGGCGTTGTGCCAGCGGATTGTCCACCGCTTCGGCGGCGACATCTGGGTTGAATCCGTCCCCGACGCCGGGGCGACATTCCTGTTCACCCTGGCGGCCGCGCCGAAACGGTAAGATCAGTTTTTCTTGGAGCCGCCGCCATGATGAGGCGGCGAGAACAGATCAAGCGCCTTGCACAGCAACTCCCCGATCGGACGGGGACGCGGCGGGGACAATCTGTCGGCCAGATAATCGTTGACCGCCTTGGCCGGATCGGTCTCGGCGGTCAGGCGGACATCGACGCCGCGATTGACCATCTTGGCCACAAAGCCTTCGCCCGCCGAAATCGCGATCAGAACGTCGATCCCGTCCAGCGGATGCGGTACACCATCGGCGTGATGGTGGAACACCATCAAAGGCTCAAGCACCACCCGACGCGGCAAAGCGGACACGGCACCGCCCGCGCACTCCCATACCAGCCAGGATCGCGCCCGTCCGGCATGGCCGGAAATCCGGGAAAAACGGGTATCTACGGCAACCGCAATCTTCATCCGGACACTTTACGGGATCGCCCAGCCTGTGTGAAGCTTGTCATAGACGCTTCATCGGGATTCAACGAGAACGGACGACGTTCCAACAATTTTTATCAAATACGCTATACTCTTGATCTAAATATGGTTAGGGCTTTTGATAGCGAAGTAAGGAGTTCGTCCGTGACGGTTCGCATTGTCATCGCCGAGGATCAGCAACTGGTCCGCCAAGGTCTGGTCGCGCTGCTGGCCTCTAATGACGTCGCCATTGTCGGCGAGGCTCAGAACGGCCGGGTCGCCATCGATATGGCCCGAAGCCTCGCCCCGGATGTGATCCTGATGGATCTGTCGATGCCGGAAATGGATGGGGTCGAAGCCACCCGGCAAATCAAACGGGTGGCTCCCCGGGTCAAGATTCTGGTTCTCAGTGCCGCCAATTGCGAAAAGAGGGTGGCCGAAGCTCTCGCCGCTGGTGCCGACGGCTATGCCCTCAAGAAGATGAGCCATAGCGAACTGGTCGAAGCGATCGGGGCGGTCGCCTCCGGACGCCCCTATCTCGGCCCCGGCCTGTCGGAAGAGTTGGTCCGCGAGCATCTGGCCGGAGCGGAACCGGGCGGGATCAACCTGACCGGGCGCGAGCGCGAAGTGCTGCGCCTGATCGCCAGGGGGCTGAAGAACCGCGAAATCGCCAACGATCTCGGCATTGCGGTCAAAACGGTCGAAACCCATCGCACCAAGATCATGCAGAAGCTTGATCTGCATAATTCGGCGGAACTGGCCGCTTATGCGATCCGGCGCGGCATGATCGACTGACCTTTCGCCAGCAAACGCCCCTGCCCGGCTCCGGCTACAGGGAACCGGTCTGTTTCTCCGTCCGATGCGGAAACCAGCGAGCGCGCACCTGGGCGATCGCGGCCTTGGCCTGCTGCCAGGCGGGCCAGCTTTCAAGCTTGGCATGCGCCCAATTTTTGGCGCGCAACACCGTATCGTGGACCCAGACGAACCAGCCAAAGGTCATCAGCGCCGGGCGGCACAGGGTATAGAGCCGGGCAAACAGCGCGGTTGCCGCCAATTTGGCCAGGATCAGCACCACCAATCCGAACAGGAAGTGTCCGGTCGCGATCGACCAGACCGCCGCCAGCTTGACCGGCAGAATCAGCAAGAATGGCAGCAGAAAGACCAGGGCGGCCCCCTGGGGCGGCAGCGCGACGATCCGCGCTTCGATCCGGGCGATCAGGGCCAGTTGGGCCAATCGGGCCATCAACCGTCTCAGCCACCCCCACAGATATTCCTCGAACAGCATCAGCAGCACCGCCAGCGGCACTGTGATCAGCGAGGACAGGGAACGGGAGCGAGCGGGACGTTCGGTCATGGCTTCACCGATAAGGGAGGGAGAAGAACGAAGCGGTGGACTCGGTCACATTGGACGCGGGTTTGCGTGTGGCGCAAGCAACGCATTGCCGCATCTCCGCCCGACGACAACGATCGCGCACCGGGCATTCTGGCGGAGGATCGGCGCGAACCGGACGGGGAGGCGTCAATGGTGCCCTCCGCCCTCGGCCTTTTCCTTCTTTTCCTTGGGGGGTTTGGACGGCTTGCCTCCTTTTTCCAGTGCGGGATCGCCGACCTGTTCCGGTTTCAGATACATCGGCAACGGCTTCAGCCATTCCGAAGCGTCACGGGCGCGTTCGGCAACGGCCAGGCGACCATCGGACGACGCGATCATTGCCGCCGCGACCGAAGCCAAGGCGCGGCGGCGGTCCTCGTCGCTGCCCCCTTCGGCACGGACGGCAAAAGCAGCGCGTACCGGCACCGCCGCATCGGGACCATTGGGATGAAGTCTGACCATCCAATCGGCCGAGCGCTTGGTTCCGTCCAGCACCCCTTCATGCGCCATCACCTCCTGATCGGCGACGAAGATCCCAACCGCATAGCGCAACAAAACACCACCCGGCGGAGCCGACAGACGCAGTCCCAGCGGTACCAGCGTCTCGCCATGAACCACCAACTCGCCTTCGACAGCATAAGCCAAACCGTCCGCTCCGGGAAAGCGGGCGATTTCGTCGCCAAAATTGAAACTGGCCTCGTTCGAATGGGACCAACCCCGCGCGATTTCCTTGCGCTGTAGGAATCGCTCGACGGTACGGCGCAGCGGGTAGAACAGTTCATCGTCGGTAGGCGTGAAGGAATCGCGCTTGCGCGGTGCCGGCAACAAAGCAGTCGCTTCGATGCTGAACGGAGCAAAGCCGTTACGAACCGGGGCGCGATCGACCAGGGTGAACTGATTGACCAGAACGGGAACGGTAGGAGCATCCTCGGCACGGGTCGGAAGACAGGCGGCGAACAGGCTTAGCCCGCCCAGAAACGCCACGGCGACAACTCTCATTCCGCTCCCTCTCCTTACCCGTTTTTCAAACCAGACCGTCATATTGGACCCGCCCCGGCCGGTTCAACCCCCAACGCGATCACGGTCGATCTTCGTCGGGATCAAACGCGCCTTCCGTCAAATCCCCCCCTCCGGTTCTCCCTCATTGACCTCCGGAAGGGTATCGATCAGCGTTCCCCCGGCAAAGGCACGGTTGCCATAGGCCCCGGCACTGGAATTGGGGTCAAGCAGACCAGCGGCTTCAAGGTCCTTGAGTCCCGGCAGATCGGCAATCGATTCGAGTCCGAAATGGTCGAGAAAGGCATCCGTGGTTCCCCAGGTCAGCGGGCGCCCCGGTGTCGTCCGCCGCCCGCGTGGCCTGATCCACCCGGCTGCGAACAGAATGTCCAACGTCCCTTTCGACAGGGCGACGCCGCGCACCTCTTCGATTTCGGCGCGAGTCACCGGCTGATGATAGGCAATGATCGCCAGGGTCTCGACCGTGGCCCGCGACAGCTTGCGCTCCTGCGTCCGCTCGATCCGCAGCCGCCCGGCTAGATCGGGGGCGGTGCGGAAAGCCCATCCCTGCCCGCGCCGCACCAACGAAATCCCCCGCCCGGCATATAGCCCTTCGAGTTCGTGAAGCAAGCGGGAGAGATTGGTTCCCTCGGGCAGATGCGCGGCCAGAGCGCGCTCGCTGACCGGCTCGCCCGAGGCAAAGATCACCGCTTCGACCAGCCGCAATAGATCGGGATCACTCATCGCTCCCTCCGCTGTCGTCGCCATCCTGGCGCTGACCGGCGCGAACATAGATCGGCGAATAGGCCGGTCCGTCCTGGCGCAGGCACAGCCGACCCTGCCGCGCCAGTTCCAGCGCCGCGACGAAGGTCGCAGCCACCGCCGATTTCATCTTCAGTGCATCGCCTTCGATCGGGGGCAGATAGGCCATCAGCACCGACCAATCCGGCAAGGCTCCGACCCCCAGCATCGCTTCAAGCCGGGCCAGAGCATCGTCAACCGACCACAAATCAGCCGCTTCGACCGTCAGCACCGTCACCGAACGGCGGGCGACATGGTCGGCATAGGCCTTGAGCAGCTCGTAATATTCAAGGTCAAAGATCGGCCGGTCGACTACGTCGAGTCCTTCGGCACCACCGGGACCGAACACGTCGTGGCCCAGACGCGGACCGGCGAACAGTTTTCGTCCCGCCTCCTGCATCGCCTGAAGCCGACGCAAGCGAAACGCCAACGCCTCGGCCAATTCCGCCGGGGTGGGTTCCTCGCCAGGATCGGGTTCCGGCTCGGGCAGCAACAGACGCGATTTCAGATAGGCCAGCCACGCCGCCATCACCAGATATTCCGCCGCCAGATCAAGTTGGCTTTTGCGGATGTGGCTAATAAAATCAAGGTACTGGTCGGCAAGCTTCAGAATCGACATCTTGCTGATATCGACTTTTTGCTCGCGGGCCAATTGCAGCAGAAGATCAAGCGGACCTTCCCAACCGTCAAGGTCAACCAGCAGGCGGTCGGCCACGGGGCGACCCGTATCCTCCTCCTCCTCGACGGCGAAAGACGTCATCCGGCCTCAGCCCCCTGGCCCCAGAACCCCCAGCAAAACTTGCGCAATCCAACGGACCGGGCCTGAGACCAGCCAACCGAGCAGATCGAGATTGATTCCGACCGCATTTCCCAGCATCGGCAACAGGAACAGAAATCCCAGCACCAGTAAAAGCCCGAACCGCTCCAGCCGGGCCAGTCGCACCGCCAGCGGCCACGGCAGCAGTCCCGTCATCACCCGTCCACCATCCAGCGGCGGGATCGGCAACATGTTGAAGACGGCTAACAACAGGTTGATATAAATCGCGTTCTTAAGATTTTCGAACAGCCAGAGCTGAGCCGGATCAGGCATTACCGGGATCAGCCACAGCCCGAGCACCGCCATCGCCGCCATCAGCACATTGACGGCGGGACCGGCGGCGGCCACGACGACCATCCCCAGCCGCAGCGGGCGCAGGCGGGAGAAATCGACCGGAACCGGCTTGGCCCACCCGAACATCACCCCCCCGACCACCAGCAGAAACGCGGGCAGGATCACCGTGCCAAAGGGATCGACATGACGCAGCGGGTTCAGCGAAATCCGCCCCATCCGCTCGGCGGTATCGTCGCCCATCGCCCGGGCGGCATAGCCATGTGCCGCCTCGTGCAGGGTCACGGCCAGGATCACCGGCAAGGCCCAGACGGCAATCCCGGACAGCAGGTCGTTCATCGCATGACCCGCGACAACAGAGCCTCAACCCGCGCATGGGCGGCTTCGGTATCGAACGGCACGGGGCGGCGACGGCGAGCCTCGGCCCGCGCCAGTCGCTCCAGCGCCCGGTCGGTCAGCGGACGGGCGACCCGGGCCACCGCTTCCATCTCGTCCATTTCGCCATTGCAATGAAGAACGATGTCGCACCCGGCATCAAGGCTGTCGTTGGAACGGTCTTCAAACCGGCCGCCCAGCGCCTTCATCGACAGATCGTCCGACAGCAGAACACCATCGAATCCCAGGCGTCCCCGAATGACGTCGTTAATCACGACTGGCGAGGTCGTGGCCGGGCGGTCGCGGTCGAACGCGGTATAAACGACATGGGCCGTCATGCCCCACGGCGCGTCGGAGAGAATGCGGAAGGGAACGAAATCGTTGGCTTCCAGGGTCTCGGCGGATTCCTCGACCACCGGCAGATCGACATGACTGTCGACGGTGGCGCGGCCGTGACCGGGGATATGCTTGACGATCGGCAACACGCCTTCATCGAGCAACCCCTCCGCAACTTCGCAGGCAAGGTCCGCCACCATCGCCGGATCGGTGCCATAGGCGCGATCGCCGATCACGTCATGCGCCCCGAGCACGGGGACATCGAGCACCGGCGCGCAATCGACATCAATGCCGAGATCGGCAAGTTCACGCCCGATCAGGCGGAAATTGAGCCGCAAGGCCTGTTTCGCCGCGTCGCTGTCATGCTCGGCCAGAGCGGCAAAGGGCGCGCCGGGCGGCGCTTTGCGCCAATGCGGCGGCTTCAGCCGCTGGACGCGACCGCCTTCCTGGTCGATCAGCACCGGCGCATCGGCCCGGCCGACCGACTCGCGCAAGGAAGCAACCAGGGTGCGCACCTGATCCGGCGTATCGATATTACGACCGAAGAGGATGAATCCCAACGGATTGGTCGCGGCGAAGAGACGGCGTTCGGCCTCGGTGATCGCCAATCCGGCGCAACCGAGGATCAAAGACGCCGGGGGCTGACTATTTACGGGCAACGATGCATCCCTGGTTACGACGGGTAAGGTCGGCACAAATCTGACGGGCGGATTGTTCATCAAGACCACCGGCGCGGATGCGCCAGAAAACGCCCTTGCCTTCCAGATCGACCCGAACAATATCGGACTTCAGCCCGCCCAAAAGATCGGCATAAGCCTTCTGAATCCGGGACCATTCCTTGTCGGCCTGATCGGCGGCGCGGACCGCCCCCAACTGGACGACGAAATCGCCACCGCCGCTGCGGCGAACCGGCGCAGACGGCGCAACCGGGGCAACATTGGCGACCTGGGCCGGGGTAATGACCTGGGGCTTTGCGGCCGCAGGCGGCGGAGCGACCTTGGCGGCCGGGGCCGAAGCCGGAGCGGTTGAGGCAGTGGCCGCCGTCCGCGTCTGGACCGGCTGATAGGACGAAACTGGCGGCGGCGGTGCCAGCGCCGAACTCGCCGGGGCTGACGAAGAGGCCGGTGGCACCGGAACCGGAACCGGAGCGGTCATGACAGCCGGAGCCGATGCCGGAGCAGACGGCGCAACCGCCTGCGGGATCGCGGCCGGGGCCGGGGCCGGGGGCAAGGTCAGGGTTTCGGTCGGAGTCGCCGACGGACGGGGGGGAGCCTTGGGGCTTTCCGGCGGCGGCAACAGCCGCTCGACCCGCCCATCAGCGTCCGCACCGGATTCCATCCGCTCATAGACCAGCTTGTCCTGGTTGGGGACCTGCATCCCGCCCCGGTCATCGGGGCGTACCTTGAACGGGCGGTCCTCGGCCTTGATCACCGGAACGCCGTCACCGGCTCCCTTGCGTCCGCCAACAAAATGCAGCCCGACAGCGACGATCACGCCCACCGCGACCACGGCGGCAACGATGGTGACGATCCCGCGCAGACGATGACCGGCGCGGGCTTCGTGTGAATCCGCATCGGCATCGTAGCGTTCCGGAATGATGTCCAGAATATCGCGGTCGTAATCGTCGCTGGGACGCAAGGCCATGTCAGCGCATTTCCTCCATGGGCTCGACACCGATGATGCCAAGACCCGAGGCAATCACCAGAGTCACCGCCCGCAACAATCCAAGCCGGGCGATGGACAGATCGCGGTCGGCCTCGATCAGGAAGCGCAACCGGGCATCGTCCTTGCCCTTGTTCCACAGGCCGTGGAACGCGGCGGCAAGATCGTACAGGTAGAAGGCGATCCGGTGCGGCTCGTGCGCTTCGGCGGCGCTTTCCACCACGCGGGGCCAACCCGCGAGCAGCCTGATCAAACCAAGCTCGGCCGGATCGGTCAAGCGCCGCAGAACCGCAGGGTCAGGCACCAGGGTGACCGGATCGATCTCGGGCCACATCTCGGCGGCATGGCGCATCACCGAATAGCAACGGGCGTGGGCGTACTGGACATAGAAAACCGGGTTGTCACGGCTTTGTTCCAGCACCTTGTCGAGATCGAAATCGAGATGGGCATCGTTCTTGCGGGTCAGCATGATGAAGCGGACGACATCGCGGCCCACCGCATCGACCAGATCGCGCAGGGTGACGAAGGTTCCGGCCCGCTTGCTCATCTTGTAGGGCTCGCCGCCCTTCAAGAGGTTGACCATCTGGCACAGCTTGACGTCGAGAGCGCCGTGACCGCCGGTCATCGCCGCCACCGCCGCCTGCATCCGCTTTACATAGCCGCCGTGATCGGCGCCCCAGACGTCGATCATCACGTTGAAACCGCGACGGTATTTGTCGAGGTGATAGGCAATGTCAGAGGCGAAGTAGGTCCACGACCCGTCCGACTTCTTCAGCGGCCGGTCAACATCGTCGCCGAACTGGGTGGCGCGGAACAGAGTCTGGGGACGCGGTTCCCAATCGTCGGGCAGCTTACCCTTCGGCGGTTCAAGCACGCCTTCGTAGATCAGTTCCTTGCCGATCAGGAACTGTTCCGCCGCGGTGACCTTGCCCGCTTCGACCAGACCGCGCTCGGAGATAAAGACGTCGTGGCGAACCCCCAACGCGGCCAGATCGCTTTTAATCATCACCATCATCGCCTCAACGGCGAAATCGCGGAACAGCGGCAACCACTCGGATTCGGGGGCGGTCTGGAACCGAGCGCCGTGCAGCCGGGCGAGGTCTTCCCCCGCTCCCTTCAGATACTCGCCCGGATACAACCCTTCGGGGATCGCGCCGATATCCTCGCCCAACGCCTCGCGATAGCGCAGGTGGACCGAGCGGGCCAGCACATCGACCTGCGATCCGGCATCGTTGATGTAATATTCGCGCGAGACATCGTGACCGGCCTTGCTCAACAACGAAGCCAGGGCGTCACCGACCACCGCGCCGCGAGCGTGACCGACATGCATCGGGCCGGTCGGATTGGCCGAAACGTATTCGACATTGACGCGCAGCGAGTGGCCGATATCGGACTCGCCATACCCCACCCCTTCGCGCAGCACGTCGCCCAGCCGCTCGGCCCAGAAATCGTCGGACAGGCGGAGATTGAGGAAGCCTGGACCGGCGATCTCGGCCGCCACCACCGCCGGGTGGGCGCGCAATTCGGCGGCCAGCTTTTCGGCTAGATCGCGCGGCTTAAGCCCCGCGGGCTTGGCCAAAACCATCGCCGCGTTGGTGGCGACGTCGCCATGAGACGTCTCGCGCGGCGGCTCGGCGGTCACCCGGCTGGTGTCGAGCCCGGACGGCAGAGCGCCCGCTTCGGTCAGACGGTGAAGGGCGGCGACGATCTCGTCGTGAAAATACCGGAACAGGTTCATGGTGTCGATTTCGCTGGGAAAGGTTGGGGGTCGGGATCGTGCCACCACCGCCCGGTCCTGTCCATCCCCGTCGCCATCATGGCGGCGCGGCGTCCTTGGTCCGGAAATGCAGTGGCGGTGGTGTTTTACGGCTTTTCCTGAAGGTCGAACATCCGCCGATGCTCGTCGAGGGCGAAACGGTCGGTCATCCCGGCGATATAATCGCCCACCGCCCTGGCGGTACGGGCCGTTCTCCGGCCGTCGGTCAGGCGGAACCATTCCGGTGGCAGGCATTCCGGTTCGTCCCACAGCAGGCGGAACAAATCCTTGACCACCCGTCGCCCCTTGCTGGTCATCCGATTGACGCTGAAATGGCGATACATGTGGGTGAACAAAAAGCCACGCAACGCGGCATCGTTGGCACGCATCTCTTCCGAGAACGCAACCAAGGGCTGGCCGAGCTGGCGCACGTCATCGGCGCTTTCGGGACGCAGAGCGGCGATCCTGCGGCGGGTTTCGTGGACCAGATCGAGGATCATGATCCCGATCATCCGCCGCACCACCTCGTGGATATGCAGCGACGCCTCGGCATCGGGAAATTCGCTGCGAACCTGACGAAACAACGGCCCAACCAAGGGCAGATCGTCAAGATCGCGGATCGCGAACAGACCAGCCCGCAACCCGTCGTCCAGGTCATGGTTATTATAGGCGATATCGTCGGACAGCGACGCGACCTGAGCCTCGGGCCCGGCGAAGCTATCCAGCCCGAGATCGTGCAGTTCAGCATATTCGGCGATGGCACGGGGCAGCTCCCGTCCCTTCTTGCGAGCGAGCGGACCGGTCAGCGGGCCGTTATGTTTGACCAGCCCTTCGAGCGATTCCCAGGTCAGATTCAGCCCGTCGAAAGCAATGTACCGGCGCTCGAGCCGCGTCACGATCCGCAGCGACTGGGCGTTGTGGTCAAAGCCGCCGAAATCGTGCAGCACTTCTTCAAGCGCGTCTTCCCCGGCATGGCCGAACGGCGTGTGACCCAGATCGTGGGCCAACGCCAACGCCTCGGCCAGATCCTCGTTCAGCCCGAGCAGGCGGCTGACCGACCGGGCGATCTGCGACACTTCAAGCGAATGGGTCAGCCGTGTCCGGTAATTCTCGCCTTCGTGATAGACGAAGACCTGGGTCTTGTATTGCAGGCGACGAAACGCGGCGGAATGGATGATGCGATCACGGTCTCGCTGGAACGGTGAGCGGGTTGGGCTGTCCGCCTCGTCATAAAGCCGCCCCCGCGACTGTTCGGGACGACAGGCAAATGGTGCCGGCGCACCGGCACCATACGGAAGAGACTGAGGATCGGCGGCAGAATTCATGCTGGGAACAGTACCTCCCGGGCAGGAACAAAGGCAATCCCTGCATCGTCACGAGCCAGAATCGTGCAATTGCGGCCCGCCGTCTTCGCCTGATAGAGGGCAAGATCGGCACGACCAATCAACGATTCCAGGGTATCGCCCGAAATGAAATAGGCAACACCAACGCTGACCGTCCCGTTGATCCCCAAGGCGGATGCTTCGACTTCATAGGCCCGGCGTAAACGTTCGGCAACCGCGACGGCTTCCTCGGGCCCGGTGTCGGGCAGCAGGGTAACAAACTCCTCGCCGCCATAGCGGCAGAAGCTGTCCTCGACGCGCAAGGCCGATAAAACCACCGATGCAAAGCGACACAGCACCTGGTCACCAAAGGCATGGCCGCGCGTATCGTTGACCCGCTTGAAATGATCGAGATCGCACAGCAGCACCGACAGCGAATGGTTCGAACGTTCGGAGCGGGACAAAGACTTTCCCGCCAGAAACGTGAAGGCCCGCCGGTTCAGGGCTCCGGTCAACGGATCAATGCTGGCTTGGCGCTTCAAATCGGCGTTCAGCCATTCCGAAATCAGGATAAGCTGAGTAAAAGCCAGGACAAGTTGATGGACAAACCCGAAAAGATGAACCCCGACGATGAAGGTCGCTCCGGTAAAATAATCTGTAAAGGTCTCGCCCGAGGCGACATAGAACCGTACAACATAAAATAGTGACAAAGCCAAATTCACGATTCCGCAAATCTGGCGGACCAGAACTGGTGACGGGCCTGGGCGCAGCAGGGTGAGGGCCATCCCCCCGCAGAGCAGCGCAGAAGCCAACGACATCACCATCACCCGCGCGACGATCGAGGGTTGGATATAGGTGAAATAGGCCAGCGTAGCGGTGACAAGCCCAGCCAGGACCAACCCGGCCCGCACCCAGCTTCTACGGCCCACAAATTGCTCGAACCCGGCCAGCAGAAACACCAACGCCAGTACGATCAGGGCGTTCGAGGCGACGATGCCCAGGATATCCGGCAACACATCGCGCGCTGCCGAGAAAATCATCCCGATCGCACCAAAGACATGGCCGATGGCCCAGCGGGCGACACCGGGAACCGGCAGGTTCTGCCGGTTCACCAGACAGAGAGCCACAGCTGATAAAATCGCTGTCAGAACAAGGGGAACAAGCAGAGTGCGGACATCAAGCATTATCAGATCCGGCGCAACGCGGCGGGCCATCCTGCCACGAGTCCAAGAAGGCTACCTACAGTATTCACCGTAGCGGCTGTCGTAGCAAAACGGCCCCAGCCTGTCGCCAGACACTCGATATCGGCGGGTTGTCGGTTGTGGCAGCGACTGCTATCGTCCTGGCCAGACCGCAAAGCCGGTCAAGACGGTGAGAGAGTGGGGAAAGAAATGGACGAAATCAAGACGGCAATCCTGGGAGCCAGCGGCTATACCGGAGCCGAATTGCTGCGCTTTCTGGCCGGACACCCCGCCTTTCGCGTCACGGCGCTGACCGCCGACCGCAAGGCTGGTCAAGCGATGGCCCAGGTCTTTCCGCATCTCGCCGCCCTCGCCTTGCCCAATCTGGTGTCGATCGATCAGGTCGATTTTTCCGGCATCGACGCGGTGTTCTGCTGCCTGCCGCACGGCACCACCCAGGAGGTGATCTCCGCCCTGCCCGCTTCGGTCAAGGTGTGTGATCTCTCGGCCGATTTCCGGCTGCGCGACGTCGAGACCTATGCGCAGTGGTACGGCCATCCGCACCAGGCGCCCGAGCTTCAGAAAACCGCTGTTTATGGCCTGACCGAATTGGCCCGGCCGGAAATCCGCACCGCCCGGCTGGTGGCCAATCCCGGCTGCTATCCGACCTCGGCGCAATTGCCGCTGGTTCCGCTGTTGCAGGCCGGTTTGATCCAGGCCGACGACATCATCATTGATGCGATGTCGGGGGTTTCAGGCGCGGGCCGCGCCGCTAAAGAGGCCAATCTTTACACCGAAGTGGCCGAGGGAATTCACCCCTATGGCATCGCCGGGCATCGCCACGCTCCCGAGATCGAGCAGGGCCTGTCGGCCGCCGCCGGTCGCTCGGTTGCGGTCAGCTTCACCCCGCATCTGATGCCGATGAACCGGGGTATGCTCTCGACGATCCATGTCCGCCTCTCCGCCGGTGTCAATGCCGCCGCGCTGCGCTCGGCCCTGGCCGATATTTATCAGGACGAACCGTTCGTGCGGGTTCTGCCCGAAGGCGGCGTCCCCGCCACCCGCAACGTGCGCGGCTCGAACCAATGCCTGATCGGAGTGTTTCCTGACCGGGTGCCGGGGCGGGCGATCCTGATCTCGGCGATCGACAATCTGGTCAAGGGCGCCTCGGGTCAGGCGCTCCAGAACATGAACCTGATGTTCGGACTGCCCGAGACGCTGGGCCTTGACCTGCAACCGATCTTCCCCTGAGGCAAGACATGAGCGGTTTGATCCTTCCCTGGCGGGGCCGGTTGCCCGAAATCGACGCTACCGCGTTCATCGCACCCAACGCCACCGTGATCGGCGAGGTGACGATCGGAGCCGAGTCCAGCATCTGGTTCGGCTGCATCCTGCGCGGCGACGTCAATCAAATCCGCATCGGTGAGCGGACCAACATTCAGGATGGCACGGTGATTCACGTCACCCGCAAAACCTTCGGCACCTTTATTGGCTCGGACATCACGATCGGTCATGCCGCCGTGCTGCATGGCTGCACGCTGGAAGATTGCTGCTTTATCGGGATGGGCGCAGTGCTGCTTGACGGCGTGGTGGTCGAGCGCGAGGCGATGGTCGCCGCCGGAGCCGTGGTGACGCCGGGTAAGCGTGTCAAAAGCGGCGAATTGTGGGGCGGCAATCCAGCCCGGCTGTTACGCCCGCTAACCGAGCAGGATCGGGCTCACTTCCCCGTCTCGGCGGCCAATTACACCGAACTGGCCCGAGAGTACCGCGACGGTCTCGCTTAGGCGAAAGCGATGCCAGGATGAATGCGAAACGAACCGCCAAGGGTTTGCTAAACCGTCTGACGCGTCCTCTGGCGGCAATCGGCCGTCGGCTGACCACCCGCGAGGAGGAAGAGGCAAGCCAGGCCGCCGCGTCATCCGAACCGTTCGATGACCGTCTCGTCGAGGACAGCTTCACCCTGACCCTCGAAGAGATGCTGGCCGAGGATGCCGGGCGGTTCCAGGTCAAGCTTCAGATCATCTCGCTGGTGCAGTTCCGTGAAGCGGTCGGGGAAAAATGGACCCGGCTGTCGGAAAAGGTGATGCTGATCGCCGAAGGCGTCATCGCCCAGCATCTCGGCGCGGGTAATGTCTGCGGCCGACAGGGACAGGATTTCTTCGTCCTGTTGTTCCGCACCGTCCCCCATGCCGAAGGACGCCGCCGCTCGATCTTGATTGCCCAGGAATTGGGAACCCGGCTGCTGGGCAACCAGTTTATCGCCGGGGATCAGCCGCTGGCTTTGGCCGCCGAGCTTGATCTCGCCGACGCGGTCGGTCCCGACGGGCGACTGAAGCCCGCCGCCTTGGCCGACGCGATTGCCGCGACACGGGCACAAATCGCACAAACCGCCACGGGCGGACTTCGCCGCGAACCATCCTTGGTGACAGACATCAATGGCGGGATCAGGCGGTCGCTGTTGTCTGGCGACGCGGGCGGGGCCGGAACTGGATCGGACCGCGACGGCGAAACGGCATGGGCCGGACACACCGAGTATCGTGACGGCGAAACGGTCGACCCGCGTTGGAAAAAGCTTGATGCCGGGCTCCAACGCCCGCAGACCGAACCGGACTGGAAGCCGCTGGAAACCGAACGCAAGCGCACCCGCTCCGAACCGGAGTGGAAGCCGCTGGAAACCGCCCGGCGCCTCGCCGAGGACCGCCCGAACGCCCCGCCGCCGATGCCGGTCGATGCCGCTCTCTCGGTGAGCTGGCGGCCGACATGGCTGGGGGCAAGCGAAACCCTGGGAGCCTATCAGGCCCGGATCAGCCGGGTCGATCAGCCAGGGCAGAAACCGCGCGAGGGCAGTCGGGCCTACCCGTCCGAAGGTGGCGACACCGCCCTGGCGCTCGACCGCGCCGTTATCGCCGCCGCCGTGCGCGAATTATGCGCCATCGACGCACCGACACCGCGCGCGGCGCTGATCCTGCCATTGCATTGGGCCTCGGTCAGTTCGGCCCGTCGGCTGTCGCTGCTGGCCCCCTTGGCCGATCTGACCGACGGCCAACGCGGCGGTCGGGTGATCTTCGACCTGTTCGGCCTCCCCGACGATCTCGCCACCCGCGATCTTAACGACACGGTGACCGCGCTGCGGCCGCTCTGCCGCGAGGTGATGCTGCGGGTTTCACTCGAAGCCCCTCGTGCGGCCCGCGCCGCCGATTGCCGCGCCAGCGCGATCGGCACCGATCTTGACGATCTGTCCGTCACCGCCCAGGGCGATGACGGCACCTTGCTCGACGCTCTGGCGGGTTTGCATCAAAAGGCCGATGCGGTCGGTCTCGCCGTCTATGCCTGGGGCCTGCGCCGCCGCGCCGTCGTCACTGGAACCGTGATGGGCGGCTACGGCTTTATCAATGGCCCCGGCCTGATGAAGGACCTGCCCCGTCCCGCCCGCGCCCTGCCCGCTCCGCGCAGCCGCTTCGCGACGTCATAAGTTAAGCTTCCATAGCGGAACCGACGGGCATGATTGCCGGAAATACCGGAATTCCCTTCGTTACCTCGCTTATCCGGGCAGGATGTCCGAGCGGTCGGCGACGTCCCCCCGGGCAATCGTCAACGACTTGATCAGCGCGGTCACGGCCATCCCCGGCTTCAGCGACAATTCGGACTGGGCTTCGGTGGTGATGCGGGACCAAAGCGGGCAGCCGCCGCAATCGAGCATCACGTCGGTCAGGTACGAATCGATCGGCGTTACCGAACGGACGATGGCGGGCAATTGATTGCGAACACTCAAGCCGACAGGCGGAAAGAGAGCGATGGCGACGTCGTGGGCGTGGATCCGAACCCGCACCGGGCTCCCGGGCGGAGACGCAATCCGCCCGACCTTCAACGTTCCTCCGGGAAAGGACAGCGTGCTGATGCTGAACTCAGCCTCGTCGGCACTCAGAGTGGCGGCCAACACCGATCCCGCCTCGCCATGGCCGGTCAGCGGCGCATAAGCGGGAGAGGACAGCAAATCCTCGACCGGACCGATCGCGACCAGCCGCCCGGCATCAATCAGAGCCAGGGTATCGGCCAGCCGCAGCACCTCTTCCATCGAGTGACTGACATAGACGATCGGAATGTCGAACTGGCGCGACAGCCCGGCGATAAAGGGGAGAAGCTCGCTTTTGCGCGCAGCGTCGAGCGAAGCCAGCGGTTCGTCCATCAGCAGGATGCGGGGGGAGGCCAGCAACGCACGGCCGATCGCGACACGCTGCTTCTCTCCGCCGGACAGGCCGGTAGGACGGCGGTCGAGCAAATGACCGATCCCCAGCACTGACACGACATGGTCGAGGGAAACCCGCCGCTCCGCCACCGGTAGCCGCTTGGTCCCGAACCACAGATTGTCGCGCACCGACAAATGCGGGAACAACCGATGTTCCTGAAAAACATAGCCAAGGCGGCGAGCCTCGGGCGGCAGATCAAGCCCACTCTGGCTGTCGAACAGCACTTTGCCGTCAACGACGATCCGGCCCCGGTCGGGCCGCGACAGCCCGGCCACCATGTTGATCAGAGAGGTCTTGCCCGAACCGGAGCGGCCGAACAAAGCGGTGACCCCGGAACCGGCGGTAAAAGCCACATCCAGGGAAAAGTCACCCTGGCGGCGGGCGACGTCGATCTCGAGCATCGTGCTCATCCCTCCATCCGTGCCCGCATCCGCCGGGCCAGGATTTCCGAGGCCAGCAGGGCGGCAAAGGCGACCACCACCGAGATGATGCACAGCCGCAATGCCGCATCGTCGGTGCCGGGCACCTGGGTTAGGGCATAAAGGGCAATCGGCAGGGTCCGGGTCTCGCCGGGGATGTTCGAGACAAAGGTGATGGTGGCACCAAATTCCGACAGCGAGCGAGCAAAGGCCAGGATCACCCCGGCCAGAACGCCGGGCATCGCCAGCGGCATCGTGACGGAAAAGAAGGTCCGGATCGGGCCGCAGCCCAACGTCCGCGCCGCCTGTTCAAGCCCGCGATCAACGCCTTCCAGCGCCATCCGGATCGCTCGGACCATCAGGGGAAACGCCACCACCGCCGAGGCGATCGCCGCTCCCTTCCAGGTAAAAGCCAGGGTGATCCCGAACCAGTCGTACAGCCAGCCTCCGATAATCCCTTTGCGGCCGAACAGGACCAGCAGGGCATAGCCTACCACCACCGGAGGCAGGACAAGCGGCAGATGGATCAATCCGTCGAACAGCGACTTTCCCGGAAAATCGCGCCGGGCCAAAACCCAGGCGGCAAGGATGCCGAACGGCAAAGACCCCACCACCGCCCAGCCGGAGACCAGCAGGGACAGTGACAGGGCCTCGCGTTCCAGCGGGGTCAAGGTAAACCACAAGGACACGAAAGACCCCGCCGTCGTTTAGTTGACTTTAAAGCCGTAGCGGACGAACACGCCCTTGGCTTCCGGGCTGCGGACGAAGTCCAGGAACGCCCGCGCCGAGGCCGAATCCTTGCCCGCGACCAGAGCGAACGGATAGACGATTGGATCGTGCATCGAATCCGGGAACACGCCAATCACCTTGACCTTGGGGCTGACGGCGGCATCGGTGGCATAGACGACGCCCAGCGGAGCCTCGCCCCGCTCGACCAGGGTCAGGGCGGCGCGCACGCTGTCGGCACCGGCGACCTTGGGGGCAATCGCGCCCCACTGTCCGGCCCGCTCCATCGCCTGCTTGAAATAGAGGCCGACCGGAACCGAATCCGGGTTGCCGGTGGCGATACGGCCTTCACCGGCCAGAGCGGCAATGTCGGTTTTCGGGGTCAGGTCGATCTTGCCCTGGGTCGAATTCGCCGGAACGATCAGAACCAGTTGATTGCCGAGAAGATTGAATCGGCTTTCGGGATCGACCAGCTTCTGCGCGACCATGTGGTCCATCCACTTCAGGTCGGCGGAGACGAAGACATCGGCCGGAGCGCCCTGCTCGATCTGCTTGGCCAGCGCCGAAGAGGCGGCATAGGACGGCACCATCTTATCGCCGGTCTTGGCGGTATACAGCGCACCGATATCGTTCAAGGCGTTGGTCAGAGATGCGGCGGCGAACACCCGCACATCGCCCGCCATCGCCGAAGCGGAAAAACAGGTGAGAACAAGGCCGAACAATGCGGCAATCAGACGAATCCTGGGCATGCGGAACAACTCCGTTCACGGTCTGGGACAGAGATTATATAGTCCAAGACTATAACGATGTCTCGCATTTTCCCAGCCCAACCGGGTAGGGTACCGATCGAAACAAACGCTTATTCCGGCTCTGGCCAAGCGGTCGGAAGGGTCACGCTAACCATTGTCCCTTTCCCCAGAACACTCTCAATTTTCATTCCCCCACCATGCAAATCAACCAGGGAGCGAACAACCGCCAAGCCAAGGCCAGTACCCTTGCTGGGGCGGGCTTGAATCGAATCGACCTGCTCGAACGGATGCATCAACCGGGGAATATCCGTTGCATCGATCCCGATACCGGTGTCGCTGACCCGAATCTCGGTGACCGGACCATCGGCGACGACCTCGACGGTAACCCTCCCACCCGTTTGGGTGAATTTGACCGCGTTCGACAAAAGATTGAGCAGACATTGCCTGATTGCACGCTGATCAGCAAACAAGGCGGGGGGAGCCTGGCCGACTTTGATCTCAATCCCGATTCCAAGTGCGTCGGCGTCGGCCTGAAGCAGGCGGGCACATTCGGACACCAGCGGGGCGATGGCAAACAGACCGGGGCGCAACACCCACTTTCCCGCCTCGATCTTTGATAGATCAAGCAGATCGTTGACCAGTTCCAGCAGATGCTGGCCGCTATCGTGGATATTGGCGGCATATTCGCGATGACGCGACGACACCCCTCCCCCCTCCCCCTCGATCAACAGCAATTCGGAAAAACCCAGGATCGCATTCAGCGGAGTGCGGAATTCGTGGCTGACATTGGCTAGGAAGTGGGATTTGGTCCGGTTGGCTTCTTCGGCGGCAAGCCGACTTTCCATCAGTTCATGCTCGGCTTTCTTGCGCTCGGTAATGTCGGAAAAGATGCCGACATACTTTTCGATCGTCCCGCCCTCACCCCGGATCAAGGCAATCGACAGCCAGACCGGATAGACCTCTCCATTCTTACGCCGGTTCCAAAGCTCGCCCTGCCACCTGCCGTCCCGTTCCAGTTCGGCCCACATCGCGGTGTAAAAGTCGCGGTTCTGGCGGCCCGAGCCCATCACGCGGGGATTGCGCCCCTCGATTTCGGCGGGGGAAAAGCCGGTGATCTGGCAGAACGCGGGATTGACCGCGATCACCCGTGACTGGCCATCGCACACCATGATCGCTTCGGCCGATGAATCGAAAATCGTTCCGGCCAGCCGAACATTATCGGCCTCGCTGTGACGGCGCGCCTCGACCTCCAGGCAGAGATTGCGGTTGGCCTCGGTCAACAGACCGAGCAGCCGCTTTGATTCGGCATGAGACCGGTGGAGGTCGATGAACACCCGAACCTTCGACAGCAACACCATCTCGTCGATCGGTTTTTCAATATAATCGACCGCACCAACACCATATCCCCGACGACGATGGGCGTGGTCGCGGTGGGCGGCGGTGAGAAAGATAATCGGGACGTCGCGGGTCTTTTCCTCGCCCCGCATCAACTCGGCGACCTCGTACCCGTCGATTTCCGGCATCTGCACATCAAGCAACACCAGGGCGAAATCGTGGTTCAGGCACAGTTTCAGCGCCTCGTTGCCTGACCCCGCCGTCATTACCTCGACATCGACTTTGGCCAGCAACATTTTCAGTGCGACCAGATTGGCGGGCTGGTCATCAACGATCAGCACCTTGGACCGCGGCGGTGGCGGAACGCTATCAGAAGAGGTCATTGATGGGCCTCCGCTTTTCTGAAGATACGGCGGGTCTCGTCCACCGGACGGAACAGGCCGTTTGCCTCGAACGTGCGCAAGGATTCCCGTGTGCCCAGACACAGAAATCCACCCCGGACCAGCGCATCGGAAAATAGCGACAAGACCTGATCTTGCAGGCTTCGATTGAAGTAGATCAGCACGTTGCGGCAGACCACCATGTGGACCTCGCAAAAGACGCCGTCAGCGACGAGATTATGATGGGCAAAAACGATTCGTGAACGCAATTCTTCGCTGAATTTTGCGTATCCGTAAGCGAAGTGAAGATAGTCCTCCATCGCTCCTGTGCCACCTGCCTTGCGATAGCCGGTGGCACAGGCCGACGATAGCGTCTCGACGGGATAAATCCCCTCCTCGGCTTTGGCGAGCGCGCTGTCATTAATGTCGGTGGCAAAGATTTGCGATTTTGCCAGCAATCCCTCTTCTTTCAGCAGGATCGCCAGCGAATAGGCTTCCTCGCCGGTGGCGCATCCCGCCTGCCAAATCGAGATGCGGGGATAGCTTTGCAACACCGGGAGAACCTTACGACGCAGCGCCAGGAACACCTCGGGATCGCGGAACATCTCGGTCACCGGAACAGACAAACTGGTCAGGATTTGCGGCAAAAATTCTTCGTCATGGAGCAGACGGGGAATCATCCCGGCCAGAGACGTCTCACCCATCGAACTGGCAAAGGCCAGAAGACGCCGCCGCATCGAGGCGCTGGAATAGTTCAGAAAATCATAGCCATGGCGCTGGCGAAGCGCCTCAAGGAACAGATGGACTTCGATCTCTTCAATCTCATCCGGGGTCATGTGCCCTCATCCTCGCGCGGGCGCAACCAATGACGAAACAGGTCGAGAAGGCGGTCGATATCGATCGGCTTGGGCACATGGTCGTTGGCCCCGGCGGCAAGGCAGCGTTCGCGGTCGCCCGGCATCGCCTTGGCGGTCAGGGCGAGAATCGGCAGGCCCGCCCGCCCGGGTCGACGACGAATTTCCGCGATAGCGGCATAGCCGTCCATTCCAGGCATCATGATGTCCATCAACACCATGTCGAGATCGGGATGGAGATCGACCTGAGCCACCGCCTTGGCCCCGTCCTCGGCGACCAGCACAGAGAACCCGCGATTGCGCAAGGTTTTCGACAAAGCAAACGCATTGCGCATGTCGTCATCGACCACCAAAATCTTGCGGCCGGTCAGCCCCTCCTCGCGCGGGGGACTCTCGGGCGGGGGAGCGGCCCGGACGCTGTGCAGGAACAGGGTCACTTCGTCGAGCAGACGCTCGGGAGACCGCGCGCTCTTGATGACGATACTGTCGGTATAATCGCGCAGCCGCAGCGTCTCGTCGTAACTGAGATCCTTGGCGGAATGGATCACCACCGGCGGCAGCGGCACCCCATCGGCCCGGGCGCGATCAAGCATGTCAAAACCGCTGATATCGGGCAGCATCAGATCGAGAATCAGGCAGTCGAACCGTTCGGTCCGCAGTAAATCCAACGCCGCCTCCCCCGTCGCCGCTTCCTTGATTTCGACCGAGCCATCCTGGACCAAAGCCGCAGTGGCGATGCGAGATACAGAATCATCATCGACGATCAGGACCCGACGCGACCCGTGTTCCGAGAAATGGCGCAACCGGTCGAACACGTCGTTGAGCTGGTCGCGGTCAACCGGCTTGGTCAGGAACCCCGCCGCTCCCATTCTCAAGCCGCGCAAGGTGTCGTTGGTGGCGGAAATGAAATGGACCGGAATCGGCCGGGTCAACGGATCGTGCTTCAACGCCTCCATCACCGCCCAGCCATCGAGACCGGGCAGACCGATATCCAGCAAGATTCCAGTCGGCAGCAATTGCCGAGCCAGGCCCAGTCCCTCGACCCCGTCGCCGACCCGGACACATTTGAATCCTCGGCTGCGCGCCAGATCGGACAAAATCAGCGAGAAGGATTCATCGTCTTCGATAATCAGAATGACCGGATCGTCATCCTCCAGCCCGGTTCGGTCATCGGCAATCGCCGGGGCCGACACGTCTGGAGGAGGGCTGGTCAGGTCTTGGAGCGCCGCAATATCCTCCGGCAACGGCACCAAGGGCAGTTCCAGGATAAAGGTGCTGCCACGCCCCTCGACGCTCTCGACCCGAAGGGTTCCCCCCATCAGTTCGGCGAGACGGAGAGAAATGCTGAGACCGAGACCGGTGCCGCCATATTGGCGGCTGGTGGTGCCGTCCGCTTGCTCGAAGGCATGAAAAATATGCTCCAGCTTGTCGGCGGGAACACCGATTCCGGTGTCTGCGACCTCGACGATAAGGCGGTCGCCTGATGAGCCAGGAGCCGCCTCCGACCGATGCAAGCGGACGCCGACCGCGCCCTGATGGGTGAATTTGATCGCATTGCCGACCAGATTGGTGAGGATTTGCTCGATTTTCACCCCATCGGCATAAAATGAAGGCGGCAGATCGGGAGCGGTCTCGACGGTCAGACCCAAGCCCTTTTCAAGCGCCTGCGACTCGAACCGCCGCCGGATCCCGGCGGCGATCGCGGTGGGGCGAACCTCTTCCGCATAGACGTCCATCTTGCCCGCCTCGACCTTCGACAGGTCAAGGATGTCATTGATCAGCCGCAACAAATGGCTTCCGCTTTCGTGGATGATCCGGGCCGACTCGATCTGATCGGCGCTCAGATTGCCCCCTTCGTTTTCGGCCAGCCCCCGCGACAAAATCAGCAGACTATTCAGGGGCGTGCGCAGCTCATGCGACATGTTGGCAAGAAATTCCGATTTATAGCGGCTGGCTTCACCCAGTTCCCCGGCCCGACGTTCGGAATCGCGGCGGGCCAATTCCAGCGCCCGTCCTTTCTCGATCAGGGCCTCGTTGGCGGTCTGCAATTCCGCCTCGGACCCTCGCAAGATTTCGGCCTGATTGACCAGATCCTCTGACTTGACCCGCAATTCCTCATTGGTGGTGCGCAATTCCTCGCTCTGCATTTGCAGCTCTTCCTGCGAGGCGCGCAGTTCCTCGGCCTGCTGACGGGTTTCCTCCAACAATTCCCGGGTCCGGATGTTGCGTTGCAGCACTTCAAGCGTCAGAGCGGCGACCGGAATCATCTCGTCGATCAACTCTTGCTGCTGAGCGGAAATCGGCGAGAAGCAGGCGATTTCGAGCACGGCCACGGCCTCGCCCTTGGCCAGAACCGGCACCACATAGATGATCCGGGGCGAGGCATTGCCTAACCCCGAGGCGATACGACAATAATCCTTGGGAATGTCGGTCAACATGATCGGCACCCGTTGCCGTGCCGATTGACCGACCAACCCCTCGCCCCACCCGGTCGGCGACAACAACACAGCCTGCCCGGCGATCCCATAACCGCCCAGCGGCTCGAACCGACTGCCCCCCTCCTGCCGGACATGAAACAGCCCGGCTCCGCCCCCCATCAGTGGGACCAAGGCCCCGATCAGGGATTCGGCAAACTCCTTGGGAGTTTCCGCTCGCTGCATCAGGTCGGTCAGCATGACCAAACGGTCTTTCACCCAACTTTGCGCGTTCAAACGCAGAGACGAAGCTTTGAAGACATCGACCGCCGCCGCCATCGCCCGCACTTCGCTGGCCCCAGCGCCGCTGGGGATCGGAGTATCCAATTTGCCGTTGGCGAGGTTCAGCATCGCGCGACGCAACGAATCGAGTGGCCGGACAATGCTGCGGGTGGTGACCAGAGCGAGCAAAAATCCGAGCAGAACCAGAACGGACAACAGGACAAAAATCTGGTTGATGACCTCGGCGCGCTCACGACGGGATTGGTCTTCGAACATCCGCGCCCGGTTCAGGGCGAAATAGATCACGACATCGATTTCGCGTTCAACCGCTTGGGCATAATCGCGGCCGGACCCGTTCAGACTGGTCTCGATCTGGTCGAACCTGCGAGCCAGCGACAGATCATGGATCAGGTCGCGATAACCCCGCCATTCCGCCAGCGCCCGTTCGATCCGCACCACGTCGGCAGGCGGGCCGAGATAACGCTCACGCACCAGGGCGAGGCGGCGCTGGATCTCGGCATCCAGCCCGGCAATCTTGCGGGAGATATCCTCCTGCTGCTCGGGGCGAGCGACATAAATCAGATCGGCCAATGCACGATCGGCTTTTCCGAACGCAACCCGTATCTGCAAGGTTTCAGTGCTGACGATAAAGGGGTGGTCATACAATTGTTCGGTCAGACCAGCCAATTGCTGGATTCGAACGATCGCAAACACTCCGATCGCCAGAGTCATCAATAGAATCAGGCCAAAACCGGTGACCAGACGGGTCTTGATCGGTGAGTCGCGCATCGGCATGGACAGTCTCCAACACCCAGCGGATCGAAACAGGACACGATGGCATACCCAACGCTGCAAGGCATATATCGCCCGTGCCAAGCGTTTTGCCTAGATCAACACATCCTATCCTAACGTCATTTGTCCTTTGGATAAAGACAATCACCGAGGCACCCTTCCCATCGCCGTCTCCCGTAACCGACGCCGAAGCACCCCTCATTTCGGCATGGAGAAGATGAAAAGCCCTGTTAGAGTGGTGTTTATTTGGTAGCCAGACCGGAAGGAGCGGAATCGATGCACAGGTCACTATTTCCCACCACGGCAATTGTCCTTGCTTTGTTGGCAGGATCGGCCCCTGCGCTTGCCGACATTACGATCGGCGTCGCCGGACCGATGACCGGGCCCAAGGCCGCGTTCGGCGAACAATTCCGCCATGGCGCCGATAAAGTGATCGCCGACATTAATGCCAAGGGCGGCGTGCTCGGTCAGAAATTGGTGGCTATTTACGGCGACGATTCCTGCGAGCCGAAGCAGGCGGTCGCGGTTGCCAATGAAATGGTTGCGAAGAAAGTGCCCTTCGTCGCCGGTCATTTCTGCTCAGGCTCGTCGATTCCGGCCTCGGACGTCTATGCCGAATCCGGCATTTTGCAAATCTCGCCCGGAACCACCAGCCCGGTCTATACCGAGCGAGGGCTTCCCTATGCCTTCCGCACCTGCGGCCGTGACGATCAACAGGGACGCACTACCGCCGAATACATTGCCCGTGCCTTGAAGGGCAAAACCGTCGCAATCATTCATGACCGTTCAGCCTACGGCAAGGGACTGGCCGACCGGACCCGCGATGAACTGCACCGCGTCGGCATCACCGAAGTGCTGTATGAAGCGATCTCAGTCGGCGATAAGGATTTCTCTGCTCTGGTCACCCGGTTGAAGTCGGAAAAAGTCGACCTTCTGTTCCTCGGCGGCTATTACACCGAGGGGGGGCTGATCGCCCGGCAGATGCGCGATCAAGGCCTGAAAACGGTTCTGATGGGCGGCGATGCTTTGGTTTCCGAGGAATTCTGGGCCATCACCGGCCCGGCGGGCGAAGGCACCATGATGACCTTCAGCCCTGATCCGCGCAAAAATCCCGACAACACCGAACTGGTGAAATACTACCGCGATCACAATTACGAACCCGAGGCCTATACCCTCTACACCTATGGCTCGATCCAGGCTTGGGCCCAGGCGGTCGAGAAGGCCGGGACCACCGATACCAAGAAAGTGGCGGCTGTCTTGAAGGCAAACAGCTTTGACACCGTTCTCGGGCGGATCGGCTTTGATTCGAAAGGCGATATCGTCGCCCCCAGCTATGTGATGTATGTCTGGAAGAATGGAAAAGCCGAATACGCGGAATAAGCACTCTGCGGAAAAACCCGGCCGAATGTGATCGATCGATAATGGACCTATTGTGATGACACCCCCCGTCCGGACCGACTGGCCCGCTGTTCTGCTGGCCGTCGGTGCCGGCGTGGTTGCCGCTTTTCAAGTTGGCAAGGCCCCAATAGCCCTGCCCTTCATCCGGGCCGAACTCGGCCTCGACCTGTCCGCCGCGTCGTGGATCTTGTCGATGCTGGCCCTGATGGGGGCGGTCGCGGGCGGCGCGCTGGGGAGTGTCGTTACCCGGTTGGGTCCAAGGCGGCTGCTTCCTGCTGCCTTGGGCCTCATCGCGGTGGGCAGCCTTGCCGGGGGGCTGGCCCCCAGCCAGGGCCTTCTCCTGGCCAGCCGGGTTGCTGAAGGAATCGGTATGACCGTGGTGGTGATCGCCGCCCCGGCCTTGATCACCGTCGCCACCACGCCTCACGATCGACACACCGCTTTTGGTCTGTGGGCCTGCTTCATGCCGTTCGGGATGGCGGTCTCGATGATGGCCGCCCCCCTGCTCCCCCTGATCGGGTGGCGAGGGCTGTGGCTGGGGATGGCGGCATTTCTCGCCATCTATGCCGTGTTGGCCTGGATCCGCCTTCCGGCCGCCGCCGGACATGGCGGCAATACACCATCCCGATTGTGGCACGATCTGCTGCGGACCGTTTCGACGCCAGGGCCAGTGCTGCTGGCATTGATCTTTGCCTGCTATACCACCGCCTATATCGCCCTGACCGGCTTCCTGCCGACCTTACTGATCGAACGGCTGGGCGTCACGGCGGGACAGGCCGGGATGATGACCGCGGCGGTCGCAGCCGCCAACATCCTTGGTAATCTTGCCACCGGGCCTTTGCTGCGGCGCCATGTGCCGCGTTGGATCCCGATCATTCTGGCCAATATCACCATCGCCGCCTGCGCCATCGGTATTTTCGGGCCTGATACGCCGCCGTGGCTGGCCTATGGCCTGTGTCTGGTGTTCTCGGCCATCGGTGGCCTGTTGCCCGGTTGCGTCCTTGGTGGCGCACCGCCTTACGCGCCCGAACCGCGGCTGGTGCCGGTAACCCTTGGGCTGATCATGCAGGGCAGCAATATCGGTCAGGTGACCGGCCCGGCACTCGTCGGAGCCGCCGTCGCCTGGTGGGGATGGAGCGCCGCAGCCCCGGTTCTGGCCGGAATCACCGTGACCGGCGCCATCCTGACCCTGGCCTTGCGACGGGTCCGGCTTCCGGGTTGACCGCCGCGATTGTTTTGGAACCGGACGGTATAAAAAGCTCGGAGACATAGGGTCAAGGCTGTGGACGGAGCGTCCGGGGCGCTGTTTTCTGTGGGAAACCCTTATGAAGCATGGCGTAGACGGTTGTATTGTCGTGGAAAAGTCGACAGAGTGTTGCCAGTCGCTGATGGGGGGGGCGGTTGACATGTCCGGCATCAAGCCGCAAGGCCCTCCTCCGTTATGTCATCTTTGAACGGCCACGACACAGGAATGGGGGTCTCATGAACAAGCAAGATCTGGTGAGCAAGGTCGCTGAATTGAGCGGTCTGTCCAAGGCTGTCGCGGAAACAGTGGTGTATGCGACATTCAATTCGATTACCGAAGCCCTGAAGAGCGGTGACGAAGTTCGACTGGTTGGCTTTGGGACGTTTTCGGTCAGCGAACGCGCCGCCAAGGAAGGCCGGAATCCCCGCACGGGCGCGCCGATCGATATTGCCGCCTCCAAGGCGCCGAAATTCACTGCCGGTAAGGGCCTGAAGGACGCCGTCAACGGCTAAAGCCGTTCCGAACGTCCCGGCCCAATCCGGTAGCGCCCCCCGCATTGATTTCGGGGGGCGATTTCACATCTGAAGACAGGTTGAGAACAAGGGCGGCTTGATCGGAGGCAGTAACCGGGAGGATACCCCCCCGGTCACATATGCCCTGTCTCGGAAACGCCTCTCGTCTGCCTTGCGGTCAGACCGGCTGCGGCGACGAAGTGGGGTGATGACGTTCTTCGCGATCCCGGCTCAACATCACCCGCCCGGCAATCGCCATCGCCACCCCGACCAGCGCGACGACGATCGTCGCCAGGGCATTGATTTCGGGACTAACCCCCAGACGAACCTTCGAGAAGATCACGATCGGTAGGGGCGAGGCCCCCGGCCCGGAGACGAAAGCCGAGATCACCACATCGTCAATCGACAAGGTGAACGCCAGCAACCATCCCGCCAGCAACGCCGGGGCGATGATCGGCAGGGTGATGACCAGGAACACCTTGGCCGGACGCGCCCCCAAATCCATCGCCGCCTCTTCCAGCGAGGCGTCCATTTGCGCCAACCGCGATTGCACAACCACGGTGACGAAGGACAGGCTGAAGGTAACGTGGGCGATGACGATCGTGGTCATCGAGCGGCCTTCGGGCCAGCCGATCGCCTGTTCCATCGC
>NZ_AQPH01000036.1 GCF_000442515.1 Magnetospirillum fulvum MGU-K5
CCCCCGCCCCTGCCGTGACGCCCCGGCGCATCCTGGTCATCAAGCTGGGGGGCGCTGGGCGACTTCGTCCAGGCGCTGGGACCGTTCGCGGCGATCCGCGCCCGCTTTCCCCAGGCCAGGATCACCTTGTTGACCACCCGTCCCTTCGTTGGACTGGCGCGGACCTGCCCGTGGTTCGACGAAGTGTGGGTCGATGACAAGCCCCGGATCTGGCAGGTCCGCCGCCTGCTCTCGCTGCGGCGGCGGCTGCGCGGCGGCGGCTTTGACCGGGTCTATGATCTCCAGACCTCCGACCGCTCGTCCAGCTACTTCCGCCTGATCGGCGGCGGGGTCGAATGGTCGGGGATCGCCCGCGCCTGCTCGCACACCCACGCCAATCCCAACCGCGACCGGATGCATACGATCGAGCGCCAGCGCGAGCAATTGGCGATGGCCGACATCCCCGAAGTGCCGCCGCC
The DNA here is from genome assembly GCF_000442515.1 of Magnetospirillum fulvum MGU-K5. Lineage (GTDB taxonomy): Bacteria > Pseudomonadota > Alphaproteobacteria > Rhodospirillales > Magnetospirillaceae > Phaeospirillum > Phaeospirillum fulvum_B. The sequence goes on from NZ_AQPH01000036.1 coordinate 459, forward strand.
CGATTTATCCTGGGTTGCCGCCGGAACCGCCGCCGAATTCGGCCTGTCCGCGCCGTTTGTGCTGATCTGCCCCGGCGGCGCGCCCCACCGGCCGGGCAAGCGCTGGCCCGCCGAGCGGTTCGGCGCGGTCGCGGCACGGCTGGCCAAGCGTGGGCTCACGCCGGTTTTGCTCGGTACCGAGGCCGAGGCCGAAGCCATCGCCACCATCCGCGCCCTCTGCCCCGAGGCGATCGACCTTGCCGGGCGGACGGGGTTCCTCGACATCCTCGGGCTGGGACGCGCCGCTTCCGCCGCGATCGGCAACGATACCGGGCCGATGCACCTGATCGCCGCCGCCGGATGCGCCGCTGTGGTGCTGTTTTCGGCGGAGTCCAATCCCGATCTGTGCGCCCCGCGCGGGCGGGTGACGATCCTGCGCCGCCCGATTCTCGCCGATCTCGGCGAGGCGGAAGCCTCGGCGGCGCTGATCCGCCTGCTGCCTTCCGCCTAAGGCCGCAGCCCCTCCGGGGCTGGCGTGGCTCAAGCGCCGCTCGGGCTTGTCGCGCATCCCTCTCTGACTTCGTTTGAGTGGAATGCGCTTTAGACGATCGGGGGGACAACGCCCCCCGACCTTATTGATATTAGTACCCGCCCTTCTTGCCGACGCTGCCAACGAAGGTGAAGTCCCATTCCTGGTCGAACGCGGTCCACCACGGGGCGACGCCGGTCTCTTTGTCGGTGTGACGATAGAGGCCATGCTCGTTCGGCGGCGTGATGTGGAAGGCGACGTGATACTTGCCGGGACCGTCCAGCTTGACGTTGGCGCCGTAATGCGGGCCGTCATTGGCAACCATCGCCATCAGATCGCCCTTGGCGGAATAAGCGGGGTTGTCGGGCTTGGTCACCACATACGAGACGCCCAGGTTCGGAATCCATTCCCCGGCGGCAAAGCCGTTCTTGTTGCCCTTGATGGCATGAATGTCGGCTTCCAGGTGAATGTCGCCGTCGGAATGATGGTCCATCGGCTCCATCGTCACGCCCTGGAGATAAACCGCTCCAATTCGCATCCCGTCCCGCTCGATGGCGCGGCCGATCGGATGTTCGGCGGCCAGGGCAACGCCCCCCATCAGCAGCAAGGCAGCGCCTGCGGCAAACAGCTTATTCATCTCGGATGACTCCCTTAGTTTACGATAATCAGACTTAGTTTCAACAATGAGGCGCAAATCGGCGCGCTTCGTCTCCGGCTTAGAGGCCGAAGATCGCCGGCCACCACCCCACCCCCACGGCCAGACTGCCGACGATACCCGGCAGCAAGGCCAGCGAACGCCCCCGGGGACTGAGCCCCTGAGCGGCCAGGATGCGTTCGCCCAAACGGATGCTCCACACCAGACCGGCAGCGAACAGAGCCCCCTTGACGATCTGAACCCCCTCCGGCCCGAGCGGACCCGTCGCCAGCGACTCGAACAGTTTGCCCCCCAGCCCGACCACCAGCGAGACCATCGCAACCGGAGCGTATTGATAGCCGAGTTCGACAAAACCGCGCCGCCAGCCGCCATCGCCGCCACAGCGCGCCGCCACCCAGGCCGACAACGCGGTCAGCCCGCCCAGCACCAGAGCGGACACCAGGGCGCAGCCCAGCATGAAGCCGACGATCATCACGAAATCGAGCCACAGGAACACTTCATTGCGGTCGGGATGGACGCTCATCAGCCACCAGGGGCCGCTGTCGAGCAGACCCGTCCAGCCGAAATCGACCGCGCTTTCGCCCAGCATCTGCCGCCAATCCTGGTATTGCGGCAGCACCAGCCACAGGAAGCCGCCCAACGCGACCCCGGTGCCGATGAACAGGAACCACACCTCCCACGGATTGGCGTGATGGTGACGGATCGTCTCGATCTCGGCACCGGGCGCGCGCAATTCGAGATGAATCCCGCCACGAGATGACGGGGTGACACAGCGGAAACACTCGATGCAATGGCGCGATTCGCTCTTGCGGGCCAGATCGATCATCGTCGGGCAGACGCCTTTCTCGGAATAGCCCTCGCCGCCCGGCAACAGGGTCCGGGGCGCGAACTGCACCGCGCCCAGCCGGGAAAACACCCCCAGCAACAGACCGATCGGACAGGCATGGCGACACCATGCCCGCTTGCGGCGGCCATAGAGAAAGCCGCACAGGATCGCAGCCAGCATCGTTCCGCCAAAAATCTCGGCGACCGCTTCGGGATGGTCGCGCACGCCGACGGTCTGGCCCAGAATGGTGATGATCAGAAAGCTGACGACCGGCGTCCCCTGCCAGCGCAGCCAGCCGGGGATCGCCCATTGGGGACCAAGGCGGTTACCCCATTCAGCCGCCGCCCCCATCGGGCAAAAAATCCCGCACCATGACCGTCCGGTCGCGATCACCGACAGAAACACCAGCGGGAACCACAGGCCCCACAGCAGGTAATTCGACAAAGACGGCAGATCGCGCCACAGGCTGGTCTGGGGCGGCACCGGCGGCGCGAACAGCGGGCCGATAATCAGTGCCAGAAAGGCAACGAACATCAGCGCGTGGAGCGCGGGCAGATAGCGGATCAGAGGGACGGCCACAGCCTCGATCCGGGCCCCGGCCCGCTGTCCCCACCCCGCGCGCGTCGACGGATGGCAGGAACACGCGCCGGAACAGGCGGTTACCGGATCGGGATGCGCCGGGACGGTCATACCGAAGTTACCTTTCGGGCCAACCGGCCGCGCCAAGCCCACCAGACCAGCGCCACCAGCAGCGGGACGATCAGCACCGACTGGGCGACCATACCCTCAAGGGTGGGATAGACCCCCAACCAGCTCAGACTGGGCCAACCGGCCAGCGGCGTCACCGGCAGGACATGGCCATTCTGCATCTCGACCACGCCGTTCCCGGCGAACGAAAAACGCCAGATAATAGAGCAGAGCGGCGGTAACACCAAAGAACAGACGCAACGGCAACCGGATCGACAACACCCGCATCGCGACATAGATTGCGGCCAGGGCGACAATCGCCAGCGCCAGACCGCCCAGCAAAGCGGGCATCTGACCGGGCGCTCCGGCGGCCAGCGCCTGATAGAACAGCACCGTTTCGGCCCCTTCGCGGAACACCGCCAGAAAGGCGGCAAAGCCCAGGGCATAGAGCCGCCCGCCCGACAAAGCCTGATCGATCTGAGACTGAACGTAGCTTTGCCAGCGCGCCGCCTCGCGCTTGGCGAACAGCCAGTAGGAGCAATAGAACAGCACCGCAGAAGCCAGCAGCATCGTGCCGCCTTCCATCGCCTCGCGCCCCGCCCCCGACATCGAAAACAGCGTCGACATGCCCCAGGCCATCGCCAGACTGGCCAGCAATGCCAGCCCGACACCCTGATAGACCACGCGGGCCTTTTCGGGCGCGCCCGAGCGGCGCAGATAGGCAACCAGGGCGGTGACGACCAGCATCGCCTCGAACCCTTCGCGCACCAGGATCAGGAAGGATTGCAGGAAGGTCGCCCAGGCCCCACCGCCGCCGATCCGCGACGGGACCCGGTCGAGACCGTCGCGAAGGGCTTGCCAGCTCGCTTGCACCTCGGCGGGAGTTCCCCCTTTGCGAACCTGCCCGATCACCTGAGCGAACCCGGCTTCAAGCTCGGACTTCAGGGCGGGGTCGGCGGCACCGATCGTGTTTTCCAGATCGCCGTCGAACTGCTCGAAATACAGGGACGAGAATCCCCGCATCGTCGGCATCTTCTGGGCCGGGTCATAGGACTCGACCAGGGCATCCCCCTTGGCCTGGACCGCCGAAACCGCCGCCGCAATATCGAGCGGAGCCGCCAGCGACGACGCCGGACAGGACAGGCCAAAGCTGACGATGACCGCCAGAGCGAGGAGCAGACGGCGCATCATTGTCCTTTCAACGACCCATCGGGGGCAACATGGTCGGCATCAAGCTGTTTGGCATCGGCGCGCAGAGCCTGCCGCAGCGCGGTGGCGGCGGCCCGGAGATCGGCCCGCTTCGCCGCCTGTTTTTGCAAATCGTGGAACAGCGATTCGACCTCGGCGACCCGTCGGGCGCCCAACGCCTGCCGCTCGGCGATTTCCATGTTCAGGGCTTCGAACAGATCGAAATAACTGGCGATGGCCGATTCCTCGGCTGCCTCGGCATTGCCCGCCTTCATCGCCGCTTCGGCGCGGTCGATTTCGGCGATGACCTTCTCGGCCACCCGGACCCAATGGCCGTCGGCAGCGTGCCCCGCCAGCGGCGCCGCCACCATCAGCCCGATCCCAAGCCCCAAACACAATACGGCGCGTCGCAGGACGCTCATCACTTCACCTCTTCTGACCGGCCGCTCGATTGCGAGTCAGTATAAGGATCAATACGGACATATCGCAATAGATTGTAAGAATCACTCGCATATCAGCCTTGTCTATCCGACAAGGCATAAAAAACCCTCCCCCACGACGGTGGGAGAGGGTTTTCGGAACGAAGGACAGAGAGAAGGTCTAGCCCTTCAGCACCCGACCGGCGACCGCGTCGAGATTGGCAACCAGGGCAGGATCGCGCCCTTCGCCATGGGTGATGATCGCGTTGTCGAGAGCGGTATGACAGCCCTTGGCGCACGGAGCGTTGCGGCCGGTGACCTTCGGGGCCACGGTCTTGACCAGCAGACGGGCGCGGTCGGCGTTTTCCAGCAACACCTTGACGATCGCATCGACGGTGACGGCATCGTGATCGGGATGCCAGCAATCGTAATCGGTGACCATCGCGACGCTGGCGTAGCAAATCTCGGCCTCGCGGGCGAGCTTGGCCTCGGGCATGTTGGTCATGCCGATGACGTCACAGCCCCACTGCCGGTACATCTCGCTTTCGGCCTTGGTCGAGAATTGCGGGCCTTCCATCACCAGATAGGTACCGCCGCGCACGGCGATGATTCCGGCTTCGGCCGCCGCCTGCTCGACCAGATCGGACAGACGGTCACAGGTCGGATGAGCCATGCTGACATGGGCAACCAGACCGGTTCCGAAGAAGCTCTTGGTGCGGGCGAAGGTGCGGTCGATGAACTGATCGACGATGACGAAGGTGCCGGGCGGCAGATCTTCCTTCAACGACCCCACCGCCGACACGGACAGAATCTCGGTGACACCGGCCCGTTTCATCGCGTCGATATTGGCGCGGAAGTTCAGTTCGGACGGAGGGATGCGGTGGCCGCGGCCGTGGCGGGGCAGGAACACCAGTTTTTGCCCGTCAAGATCGCCGAACAGCAACTGGTCGGAGGGCGCGCCAAACGGGCTTTCGACCGTGCGCCATTCCTTGTTGGTCAGTCCGTCGATGTCGTAAACACCGCTGCCGCCGATAATGCCGAGCACTGGTGTCGAAGTACCATCCGCCATGAAACCACCCTTTCCGATACGAAAAACGATCGAGGCGGTGTTAGGACAAATCCGCCTTCGATGCAACCACCCCCGAGCGGCATTCATCCACAGCCGCCCGCACTGCGCTCCACAGACTTATCCACAGGTCGCGCCCACCTGTGAACCGTTCGTCACAAAAGAGTCACTTTTCCCCGATAGCGTGCATCGCCTCAGCAACCAGACGGTCGCTGGCGGTCTCGATCCGGTTTTCCAGTTCGGCCATGAAGGTCTTGCGGTCAAGACCGGGCGGGATGATGGGCAGAACCTCGATGATGATCTTGCCCGGCCGCTTCAAAAAGCCGCCGCGCGGCCAATAAACCCCGGAATTCAGCGCAATCGGCACCACCGGAAGATTCTGCGACCCGTACAGCATCGCCACGCCGGAATGATAGGGCAGCTTCTTCCCCGGCGCGGCGCGGGTGCCTTCGGGGAAAATCACCAATTGGCGTTTCTTGGCGGCGGCGATCGAGGCCCCCTTGACCATCTCTTTCAACGCCCGCGTGCCGGCCGAACGGTCGATCGCGATCACCCCGGACTTGAACAGATACCAGCCGAAAAAAGGTATCCACAGCAATTCCTTCTTCAGAATGAAGGCGGGATCGGGAAAGACCCGGCGAAACGCAAAGGTTTCAAAGGTCGATTGGTGCTTCGACGCGACGATGATCGGGCCTGCCGGGATCGTCTCGGCCCCGCGCAATTCCCAGGTCAGCCCGACGAGAAAACGCAGCCCCACCAGCACGCCCGACAGCCAGAATCGCGCCGCGACCACCGTCCAATGCCGGGGCATCACCAGCAAGGGGATGTAGATCGTCGAAAGAATGACCGTCCAGCTGCACAGATAGACGAAAAACAGGGCGGACCGAACAACGCTCACAGTTTCTTCTCCGGAATCAGGGAGGGGAACAGGGGGCGGATCATCGCCACCAGATATTTGCTGTACTCAATCGTCATCAGGTGAATGGTGCCGGGCCAACGCCACCATTGTTCCTGTTTGAAGGCATCGGGAAACACCGGATGCGGCACGATCAACAGGCCCGGCATCGCGCGATGAAATTCCAGCAGCGATCGCGGCATGTGATAGGCCGCCGTCACCAGCCGCAGCGACTTGAACCCGCCCGCCTGCATCCAGGCGGCGGTCTCGACCGCATTGCCAACAGTATCGTCGGCGGCATGGCCCAGCGCGATGCACCGTCCCCCGCAGGAGGGCGGCGGCGACAGGGGATGAGACTGGCGCAGCAGATCAGCCAGATCGACGCCGCGATGGACCCCCGACACGAACAGCATCCGCGCCTTGCCCGCTTCGAGCAACGCCAGCCCTCCCGCGACCCGTTCGGCCCCGCCGGTCAGCACTACGATGGCATCGGTGACGGTATCGGGGTCCTCGACAGTATCGGGCAGTGCGGTCGCGAACCACAGCAAGCCGCCCAGCCATGCCAGCGCGAACAGCAGACCCAACGCGGCAATCCGCCCGATGAAGCGTAAAACGACCAATATCGTACTCATGGCATCCGCGCCAGCGCGCCGTGAACGGTCAGACGGGCGGTCAGCATCGCCAGCCCCGCCGCCAGCAACGGCAACAGGCCGATCACGACATAACCGGCCAAGGGAAGCCCGATGCTGGGGAGAAAGCCGCCTTCAAGCCGCCGCGCCGCCCAGCCCAGCGCCGACAGCGCCGGAACCGCCATCGCCAGCCCGAACAGACCGCCGCCCAGGCCCAGGACGAAGGCGCGGTCGGCGAACTGGCGGGCGATGTAATCGTCATGCGCTCCGATCAGATGCAGGACCTCGATGATGTCGTGATGAACCGCCATCCCGGTCCGGGTGGCGTAGACCACCGTCGCCGAGGTGACAAGGCCGATCAGCCCGACCACGACAATCGCCAGCCATTCCATCGTCCGCGACAGATTGATCAGGCGCGACAGCCACACCCGGTGATCGTCCAGCGCGGCTCCGGGAACAGCATGGGACAGACGGTCGGCGACCTCGGCCAGATCGATGCGGGCATCGGGATCAACGGTGACGTCGATCAGACGCGGCAACGGCAGATCGCGGACGACATCGGTGCCGCCCAGCCAGGGTTCGAGCAAGGCCAGGGTGCGGGCCTTGTCCAGCGCCTTGACCGCCAGCACGCCCGGAACGGCGCGAATCAGATCGACCGCCTGACGAACACGTTCGTCGGTGGCGGCCTCGGCCCGTTCGCCACCGGCGGGCAGCACCTGGACCGTCACCGTGCCGGTAACGTCATGATCCCAGCGGCTCATCACTTCATTGACGGCAAAGGCCCCCGACACCGCCATCGCGGCCAGGAACACCATCAGCGCCACCAGCCAGGGCAAAAAGCGGCTGGTAGCGTCTCCCGCCAGCGGAAGGTCGGAATGGCGGCCGAACATAGGCTCAGTTCACCCTGGTCACCTGACCGTGCTCCAGATGGAGGCGCGGATTGTGGGCGAACCGCGAAACCAGCGATTCGTTATGCGTGGCGACGACGATGGTGGTTCCCAGCTTGTTCAACTCCTCGAACAGATACATCAGCCGCATCGCGATATGGTCATCGACATTGCCGGTCGGTTCGTCGGCCAGCAGAAGATCGGGCCGCCCGATCACCGCCCGGGCGATCGCCACCCGCTGCTTCTGCCCGCCCGACAGGGTCGAGGGCTTGGCTCCCAATTGATCGGCCAGCCCGACCCAGGACAGCAATTCGGGCACGTGCTTGCGGATTTCGGACTCGCGCACGCCACGGACACGGAGCGGCAGCGCGACATTATCCAGCGCGGTCAGGTGATCGAGCAGGCGGAATTCCTGGAACACCACCCCGATCCGCCGTCTCAGCGCGGGCAATTCATAGCGCCGGGTTGACGCAATGTCGCGGTCGAACAGCACCACCCGCCCCCGCGTCGGCCGCAGCCCCAGATACATCAGGCGCAGCAACGAGGATTTGCCCGCGCCCGAGGGGCCGGTCAGAAAGTGGAACGATCCCGACGGCAGGGCGAAAGTGACGTCGCGCAGCACTTCCGGCCCCAGGCCATAGCGCAGCCCCACGCTGTCGAAACGAATGATGTTTTCCCCACGAGGGCGATGCCGCACGGCGTCTTACTCCCGGTCGGGCCGAAGGATGACACGGCGGGCGGGCGATGGTCCAGAGTGTCGCGCGCCGCCCCTGCTCTTTCGGCCGGAACTTATAACTTCTTGCTCAAGAGCAGCAAATCGCGCCACGCCTCGCGCTTGGCTTCGGGCGTGCGCAGCAGATAGGCCGGATGAAAGGTGGCCAGGGTCGGCACCGGGCGCTGCAACCCGCGTGCGCCGACCTCGAACCAGTGACCGCGCAGCCGGTTGATCCCCTCCGGGCGCGCCAGCAGCGCCGAGGCGGCGGCGCCCCCCAGCAGCAGCAGCAAAGGCGGATCGACCAGTTCGATATGGCGGATGACGAAGGGCAGACACACCGCCACCTCGTCATGGGTCGGCTTGCGGTTGGCGGGCGGCCGCCAGGGAACGACGTTGGTGATATAGACCTCGGATCGGTCCAGACCGATCGAGTTCAGCATCCGGGTCAGCAGCTTGCCACTCGCCCCGACAAAGGGCACCCCCTGACGGTCTTCCTCGTGGCCGGGTGCCTCGCCGATACACATCAGGCGGGGCTGATCCGACGGATCGGCGAACACCGTCGAGGTCGCCGCCTGTTTCAGCGGCAGCCCCTCGAACGCTTCCAGCGCCCGATGCAGCTCGGTCAGGCTGGTGCAGGCATTGGCGATCTGGCTGGCGGTGCCGGAGGAGGAGGACGCGAAAGCCCCCCCCCCTCCCGAACCGGCGCGGCGTGGCGCGGCTGCGGTGACGGTGCCGACGGCGCGGCCACGGCAACCGGACGCGGCGCGGGCGGCGGCACGGCATAGCGGTCGATCGCGATATCGCCGATGCATTCGTCAACCCCGGCATCAAGATACCAGCGCAGCAGATCGTAGGGATGGGGGAGGTCGGCGCGACCGCCCCCCTCGGCGGCAAGGGTCATCCGCTACTCCCGGGGATCGACGCGGCGATCCACCGGCGGCGCCTTGGGATCGACCTCGTGAAAATCCCCCTCGATAATCACCGGGCCGGAGCGTGGCCCCCCCCCCGGCCCCTGCCCCGGCTCCGCCCTGGGTGACGACGACGGTCGAGGCATGGCGCTCGATCCAGAACCACAAGGCGGCGCGAACCGGGGCGAGCAACAGCAGCACCGCCAGGATATCGGTCAGGAAGCCGGGCAGAACGAACAGAAAGCCCGCCGCCGACAGACACAATCCCTCGAACGCCGCCTCAACCGGCATTTCCCCCCGTTCCAGCCGGGTCCGCGCATCGAGCAGCACCGCCAACCCCTGACGGCGCAGGATTGACAGACCGATCAGCACGGCCAGCACCGACAGCACAATCGTCGCCCCAGCGCCGATCACCGCCGACATCTTGACCCACACCATGATTTCGGCGACCGGCAGGGCGATCAGGCCCGCGAACAGCATCCAACCCATGCTTGCTCTTTCCCCATTCACGGCTTATGTCTTGGACTAAGCCGGTGTTGCACTTCGCCGCATCCCCCCCGTCCCTTCTGGGCCGGAAACAGCGGATCACCCCCAGCCTATCCCGGACTCGCTCAATGAACGACGGATTCCATTACCTCGATATCATTTTTTTCGCGATGGTCGCCGCCTTCCTGGTGCTGCGACTGCGTAGCGTACTCGGTCGCCGTACCGGAGCCGAACAGCCGCCCGAGCGCTGGGGCGCGGGTGACGCCCCCAGTAATGTCGTCGATCTCGCCTCGCACCGCTCGGTGTCCGAGCCTGCGCCGGGGACGTCGGCCTCGCGCGGGTTGGCCCAGATCCGCACGATTGACCGGACCTTCGATCTCGACAGCTTCCTCGGCGGAGCGCGCGCCGCGTTCTCGATGGTCGTCACCGCCTTTGCCGCGGGCGATCGCGACACCCTGCGCCAGCTTCTGTCCCCCGATGTGTTCGCCAATTTCGTCGCGGCGATCGACGGCCATGCCGCGCGGGGCGAGACGCTGACCACCGAACTGGTGGCGATCCGCACGGTCGAGCCGATCGACGCCGAGGTGCGCGGCGCCTTTCTCGAAATCACCATTCGCTTCGTCAGCGAACAGGTCAATCTGTTGCGCGATGCCGAAGGCCGGGTGATCGAGGGCAGCCCCGACCGGATCATCACCGTCACCGACGAATGGACCTTCCGCCGCGATCCGCGCGCCGCCGATCCCAACTGGCTGCTGGTCGCCACCCGCACCCCCGAAGAGGCCTAGGCCGCCCCATGCGTGCGCTGTGCGGGCTGGCCCTGCTTCTCCTCGCGGCCGCCTGCGCTCCGCTTGCGCCGCCCGAGCCGCCCGCCCCTCCGGCCGCCGATGCCAAGATGGGGCTTCAGCTGATCGGCTATGACGATCTGCCCGGCTGGTCCGAGGACAGCGCCGCCGAAGTTCTGCCCGCCTTGCTGCGGACCTGCGACCGGGTGCTGCGGCTGCCGACCGATCGCTCGATCGGCCATGACGGCATCGCCGGAATCGCCGCCGATTGGTATGCCCCCTGCGCCGCCGCGCGCCGGGTCGCCCCCGGCGATCACGACGCGGCCCGGGCGATGTTCGAAACCTTCTTCCTGCCCTGGCAGGTCAGCGCCAACGGCAACCCGGACGGCCTGTTTACCGGCTATTTCGAGCCGGAAATCGCCGGATCGAAGCAACGGCGCGGCCCCTTTACCATCCCGGTGCTGGGCAAGCCCAACGATCTGGTCAGCGTCGATCTCGGCCGCTTCCGTCCCGATTGGAAGGGCGAACAGATCGTCGGTCGGGTCGAGGGCGGTCGGCTGCTCCCCTATCCTGCCCGCAAGGAGATCGAAAGCGGCGCGCTCGACGGCCGGGCTCCGGTGCTGGTGTGGACCGACGATCCGGTCGATTTCGCGATCATGCAGATTCAAGGCTCGGGCCGGGTTCGCCTCGATGACGGCTCGGTGCTCCGCCTCGGCGTCGCGGGCAGCAACGGCCATAAATTCGTCGGCATCGGGAGGGTGATGCGTGACGAGGGATTGCTGAAAGGCGATTCCTCGATGCCCGCGATCCGCGCCTGGCTGAAAGAGCATCCGACCGAGGCCACCGACCTGCTCGCCCGCAATCCCCGCTATATCTTCTATGTCGTCAATACCGGCGACGGCCCGCTGGGGACCGAGGGGGTTGCGCTGACCCCGGAACGGTCGCTGGCGATCGATCCCCGCCACATTCCACTGGGGGCCCCGGTGTGGGTCGATACCACCACGCCCGACGGCAAGCCGCTCCGCCGCCTGATGATGGCCCAGGATACCGGCGCGGCAATCAAAGGGCCGGTGCGCGGCGACCTGTTCTGGGGCAGCGGTGCCGCCGCCTTTGCCCAGGCGGGACGGATGAAAAGTCCGGGACGGCTGGTGCTGTTCCTGCCCCAGGCGCGCTCGCCCCGTCTGGCTTCGCTGCCCTGACGCAGTCGGCCCGGTAGGGGCGAGAGCCGATCCCGGCCTCGTCCTCCTGCGCGACCGCGTAAACTTCCCCAACAAAACCAAGGCGATAACGCCAGCGGCGCGGCCGATGATCTCTGTCGCCGTCAGCCCTGCCCCGCCCTTTTGAGCCAGGCCAGAGACCTCAACCCCAGGGCGGGTGATATTCTGTTTGTCGCGCTTTTCCCGCCGGTCGAAATGGGATAGTGTATATAAAATCGTTTTTACATTTTTCTCCTGGAGTTTTCGAGATGAGCGCAGAGCAGGGGAGCCCGGCCACCTTCCGCGGCAAGATCTATGACAGCATCATCGACACCATCGGGGCGACCCCGCTGGTGCGATTCAAGCGTCTGGCCGCCGAAGCCGGGGTCAAGGCCGACATTGTCGGCAAACTCGAATTCTTCAATCCGCTGGCCTCGGTCAAAGACCGGATCGGCGTTGCCCTGGTCGAAGCGGCGGAAGCGTCGGGCGCGTTGCAGCCGGGCGGCACCATCATCGAGCCGACCTCCGGCAATACCGGCATCGCGCTGGCCTTCGTCGCGGCGGCCAAGGGCTACAAGCTGATCCTGACCATGCCGGAAAGCATGTCGCTGGAACGGCGCAAGATGCTGCAATTGCTGGGCGCGGAAATCGTGCTGACCCCGGCGTCGAAGGGCATGACCGGCGCGGTGCGTCAGGCCGAGGAGCTGGCGGCGGCGACCCCCGGCGCGATCATCCCGCAGCAGTTCAAGAACGCCGCCAACCCGGCGATCCATTCCCGCACCACCGCCGAAGAGATCTGGGCCGACACCAATGGCAAGATCGACATCCTGGTGTCCGGCGTCGGTACCGGCGGCACCGTCACCGGCGTCGGCCGGGTGCTGAAGGCCCGCAAGCCGGATGTCCGGATCGTCGCGGTTGAACCCGAGGATAGCCCGGTTCTGTCGGGTGGCGCTCCCGGCCCGCACAAGATTCAGGGGATCGGCCCGGGCTTCGTTCCCGACATCCTCGACCGCTCGGTGCTGGATGAAATCCTTCAGATCGGCAACGAAACCGCTCTGTCCACCGCGCGCAAGGCGGCCAAGATCGAAGGCATTCCGGTCGGCATCTCGTCGGGTGCCGCTCTCGCCGCCGCGCTGGAACTGGGAGCCCGCCCCGAAAACGAAGGCAAGCTGATCGTCGCGATCATCCCCTCCTTCGCCGAACGCTACCTGTCGACCGCTTTGTTCGATCAGGCGTAATCCCCCTACAAACGAGAAGAGCGTGGACGGACCCGTCCACGCTCTTCTCAGGGCGATCTGGAAAAAAGATCAGGCGGCTTCGAGCAGGCTTTCCAGACGCGCCGTGGCGGCAATCGTATCGATCCGCTCGACGGCGGCCAGTTCCGAGGCCAAACGCTCCAGCGCCGCTTCGTAAATCTGGCGCTCGCTATAGGACTGGTCGGGCTGATTGGCGTTGCGGTGCAGATCGCGAACGACTTCGGCGATCGAGACCGGATCGCCGGAATTGATCTTGGCTTCGTATTCCTGGGCGCGGCGGCTCCACATCGTGCGCTTGACCTTGGCGCGGCCCTTCAGCGTGGTCAGAGCCGTTTCCATCACGGAACCGGGGGACAACTTGCGCAAACCGGATTTATGCGCTTTTGTCACCGGTACGCGGAGGGTCATGCGGTCGCGATCAAAGGTGATGACAAAAAGCTGTAGCTTCATCCCACCGATTTCCTGAGTCTCGATGGCGACAACCTGACCGACGCCATGGGTGGGATAAACCACATAATCGCCCTGGGCAAAAGAAACGACCGTCATCTCTTCGGATTCCCTAAGAATGAGGACCAGTGGCGCCGAAGACATCGTCCTCGCGCTCCATGCGGAACACGAAACCATAGGCTCGCGTAAACGAACGCGAACTGGAAACGATATCGCGGCTTAGTTTGGTGAGCGAACTCCCGCTCGGAAGGCCTTACGGCAACCCATCTGCCGATATAGTTCGGCTGACTTGCCCTTATACCACAGGATGCTTCCGTTAAGAACAGAAAAATACCGCAGCGACACTTCCGACGACGAACGGGGGCGCACGGCAAAAGAATTCCATACCAAGGGCTAGTCACCCCGGACTTTAGCCATGGATGTCGATAAAAACAACAAAGTACACCCGCTACGTTCACCCGTGCGGGGGTATCTTTCTCGCTCTAAGTTCAGAACGGCACTTGTGCGGGTGCAATATCACGAGAGATTGCAACAGTACGCACACGACCAGAGGCACTCGCCGCTACAGGATCGCCTGTTTTGGTGCGATCCCGGCCCCGCCCCACCGCCTGGGCCTGACTGCGGGCCGGGACTTTGCCCGGACCCCAACGCACAGCCCTCCCCGGCTCGAACCGCGACAGATTAATCTTCGGTCCCGGACGGAGCCCGGTTGAAGAAATCCGGATCGGCCAACGTCAAGGCCGAGACGGTAATCATCGTCTTGGGATGGGTCTTGTTATACAGGCGGGCATGGAGAATGCCGTCAACATGCTCGAAAATCTTTTCCACGACCCAAATGATCTTCTTGTTGTCGTGGGCTTTGACGAACATGTCACCGACCTGTGCGTCGAACGACTTGCGCTTGAACATTCCTGATCTCACCACTCTGGACAGACACGATCGAAGGAGCCGGGGATGCCCGGCCCCGGCCAGTCGGAACCTATATGAGGCATGGCACACGGTGAAGTAAAGCCCGACCCCATCGTCTAGCCCGGAATCGGCGCTGTCTGACCCCAAAGGCCCTACTGGACCGGACATAGCCGCCCGGCACAGCCGGCCCTGGCCAGCACCGTCACCACCGGGCCAGGAGCGACGCCCCCAAGGAGACAAGCCCCTCTCTCGGCCTCACAAGCCCGCCCAGCGCCACGACCAGACGCACGGGTTCCAAGACTAACCCACACGGGACAAGGATCACACCAACGGGAAACGCGGAATACCGGCGGCTCGTCCGGCACAGCCTGAAAATCGAAGCCCCGCGGGAGACTGAGCTCGGCGCGGGGCTGATGATTTAGCGGGCCCTGTGGCCCTGGAGATTCGGCATAGCAGCCGACACGTTAAGTATCTGTGATGTATCAAAGGTCAGTGCCGGAATATTCGACACCTTAAACATGACCCGATGGAGTCATTTCCCTTACGATTATCTCCTCCTCATACGTGGAAACCCACGTTAATGGCGAAGTATTCGACTTGATTACGACCACTTAACTTCGTGAAGCTTGCTTCCTTTCGCCCTCGTTACAGTCAAGAGTATCGCGCTGGTTCCACACCTTGTCAAGGATCGTTACAGCCACGTGAAAACGCCCGCCGGTGCGGAACACCACGGGGCAGAACGCGATTGATCGGGATGGATTTAAACGTGAAACAGGGGGAAGCCGATTAAGCTTCCCCCCGCATCACAAAGGGCTCAATGCAGCCAAAGCCGCATCGGCACCGTCGTCGTTAGTCTTCCGACTCGTCATCGGCGCGCTCGGCGGTCGGGCCGGAATCGGCGCCCTTGGCGGCCGGGTTACGGTCAACCAGCTCGATGATCGCCATCGGAGCGCAATCGCCATAGCGGAAGCCGGCCTTCAGAACGCGGGTGTAGCCGCCGTTGCGGGCCTTGTAGCGCGGGCCGATCTCGGCGAACAGCTTCGCCACCACCTTGTCGTCGCGCAGGAAGGCATAAGCCTGACGGCGGGCGTGCAGATCGCCACGCTTGCCAAGGGTGATCAGACGCTCGACCACGGGACGGAGGTCCTTGGCCTTCGGCAGGGTGGTCTTGATCTGCTCGTGCTTCAGCAGAGCGTTCGACAGGCTGACGAACAGGGCCTTACGGGCGGAACTGTCGCGGTTCAGCTTACGGCCGGACATACCATGACGCATAAAAAACTCTCCTCGTCGCCTAGGCCTCGCCGGGCGAGACCGATCGTCGGACCGTCACCGCCAAATCACCCGGGGGCGAAAAGTACGGCACGGGCGGGTCGGGATGACCCTATGGTCAAAACAAACGGCGCGAGCAGGCTTATATCCACAAGGGAAGCTCACTCGCGCCGGTCGTTGGATCAGTACGGCTCTTCCAGCTTCTTGGCCAGTTCCTCGATGTTCTCGGGGGGCCAGTTCGGAATTTCCATACCCAGGTGCAGACCCATCTGCGCCAGCACTTCCTTGATTTCGTTCAGCGACTTGCGCCCGAAATTGGGAGTGCGGAGCATCTCGGCCTCGGTCTTCTGGACCAGATCGCCGATGTAGATGATGTTGTCGTTCTTCAGGCAGTTCGCCGAACGGACCGACAATTCCAGCTCATCGACCTTGCGCAGCAGGTTCTTATTGAAGGGGAGTTCGTCCCGCTTCTCTTCTTCGACGACCTGGGTCGGCTCTTCGAAGTTGATGAACAGCTGCAACTGGTCCTGGAGGATACGGGCGGCCAGGGCCACCGAATCCTCAGGCGTAACGGCACCGTTGGTCTCGATCGTCATCGACAGCTTGTCGTAATCGGTGACCTGGCCGACGCGGGTGTTCTCGACCTTATAGGCGACGCGGCGGATCGGCGAGAAGATCGCGTCGATCGGAATGAGACCGATCGGCGAATCTTCCGGACGATTCTGCGACGCGGGAACATAGCCCTTGCCGGTTTCGACGGTGAATTCGACGTTGAGCACGGCGCCTTCGTCAAGGGTGCAGAGCACCAGATCCTGGTCCATGATCTCGATGTCGTGACCGACCTCGATCATGCCAGCCTTGACTTCGCCAGGGCCGACGGCGCGCAGGTGCATCCGCTTCGGACCTTCGCCATGCATGCGCAGGCCCATCGTCTTGATGTTGAGGATGATGTCGGTGACATCTTCCCGCACACCGGGGATGGACGAGAACTCATGCAGCACGCCGTCGATCTGGATGGCGGTCACCGCCGCCCCCTGCAACGAGGACAGCAATATCCGGCGCAGGCTGTTGCCCAGCGTCATGCCGAAGCCACGCTCCAGCGGCTCGGCAACAACGACGGCAACCCGCTGCGGGTCGGCGCCGGGCTCGACATTGAGCTTGCCGGGCTTAATCAATTCCTGCCAGTTTTTCTGAATCACGGGCGTGACCTCATGCTGGGATCAGGGGGAGGGAACCCGGAACGGACGAACCGCCGACTCCTCGCCCCGGCGGGGAGAGAGGAGCGGCGGCCCAAGTTCCGGAGGAACCCGATCAGACGCGGCGACGCTTGCGCGGCCGGCACCCGTTGTGCGGGATCGGCGTAACGTCGCGGATCGACGTGATCTGGAAACCAACAGCCTGCAGCGCACGCAGCGCGGATTCGCGACCGGCACCCGGTCCCTTCACCTCGACTTCGAGGGTGCGCATGCCGTGCTCGGACGCCTTGCGTCCTGCATCTTCCGCAGCCACCTGAGCGGCATACGGAGTCGACTTGCGCGAGCCCTTGAAGCCCTGCATCCCGGCCGACGACCACGAAATGGTGTTGCCCTGGGCGTCGGTGATCGTGATCATCGTGTTGTTGAACGTCGCGTTGACATGCGCAACGCCCGAAGTGATGTTTTTGCGCTCGCGACGGCGGGGACGCGCGGCAGCAGCAGGCTTGGCCATCTGAGGTATTCCTTACTTCGTCACTTTCTTCTTGCCGGCAATCGGCTTCGCCGGACCCTTGCGGGTACGGGCGTTCGTGTGGGTGCGCTGGCCGTGGACCGGAAGGCCACGACGATGGCGCAGGCCGCGGTAGCAGCCAAGATCCATCAAACGTTTGATGTTCATCGCCACGGCACGACGCAGGTCGCCTTCGACCTGGTAATCGTGGTCGATCAGTTCGCGGATCTTCAGCACTTCGTCGTCGGTGAGCTGATTAACGCGCCGATCTTCGGGGATGCCCAGCGAAAGGGTGATTTCCCTGGCCTTGGTGCGGCCGATGCCGTGAATGTAGGTCAACGCGATCATGACGCGCTTGTTCGTCGGAATATTGACGCCAGCGATACGAGCCAAAGCTGGTTACTCCTTCACCAGATAAATCCGCGCCAGGGAACACCCGGAGCTGTTAGCGACAAACGCAGCCCAAGGCTTCTCCCGGGCCGGGGAAACCGAAGGTGCGGGATTATAGGGCGATCCGGCCAAGAGTCAACCGTCTCGCGTTCGAACCGAACCGGCGTCAGCCGATCCCGCCCAGAATGTCTTCCAAAGCCCGCGTGACCTGAGCGATCTCGCGGGTTCCGTCGACCACCTTCAACGTGCCCTTGCCCTCGTAGTACGGGAGCAACGGCGCGGTCTGGGCGTGGTAGGTTTCCAGACGCTTGGTCACCGTTTCGACGCGATCATCGGGGCGGCGAACGAATTCGCTACCGCCGCAAGAATCGCAGGTGCCCTCGACCTTGGGCTTCTGGAATGTGTCGTGATAGCCCGCGCCGCACTTGGCGCAGGTGTAGCGACCGGTGATCCGCTCGACGATGAACTCGTCGGGAACGCGGACCTCGATCGCCAGATCGAGCTTTTTGCCCTTGCGGGCCAGCATCGCGTCCAAGGCCTCGGCCTGGGCCACGGTGCGGGGGAAGCCGTCGAAGATCGCACCCTTCGCCACGTCGGGCTGATCGAGACGCTCGTCGATGATGGCAATGACGATCTCGTCCGACACCAACTGTCCGGCATCCATCACCGCCTTGGCCCGGCGACCAACGTCGGAGCCGGAGGCGACGGCGGCGCGCAGCATGTCGCCGGTCGAAAGCTGGACCAGCCCATGGGTCTCCTGGAGACGCTTGGCCTGGGTTCCCTTACCGCCACCGGGCGGGCCGAGCAGAACGAGATACATCTTGCCTCCCCTTAATTCTTAACGACGACCACGCAGCCGGGACTTCTTGATGAGCCCCTCATACTGGTGGGCCAGAAGATGCGACTGAATCTGCGTCACGGTGTCCATGGTAACCGAGACCACGATCAGCAGACTGGTGCCGCCGAAATAGAACGGCAGAGAAAATTTCGAGATCAGCACTTCCGGCAGAACCGACAGCGCGGCCAGATAGATCGCGCCGACCACCGTCAGGCGGGTCAGGACGTAATCGAGATAATCGGCCGTATTCTTGCCGGGACGGATGCCGGGGATGAAGCCGCCATGCTTCTTCAGGTTGTCCGCCGTTTCGGTCGGGTTGAACACGACCGAGGTATAGAAGAAGGCGAAGAACATGATCAGGGCGACGTACATGCCGACATAGAGCGGCTGGCCATGTCCCATCAGCGCGGCAACGCTGGTCAGCCATTCCGGGCCACCCTGGGCGCTCAACTGGGCGACCGTGGCGGGCATCAGCAGAACCGAGCTGGCGAAGATCGGCGGGATCACGCCCGAGGTGTTGACCTTCAGCGGCAGATGCGAGGAATCGCCGCCGAACACCTTGTTACCGACCTGACGCTTCGGATACTGGACGATGATGCGGCGCTGGGCACGCTCCAGGAACACGATGAAGGCGATCACCAGGATCGACATCAGCAGGATGCCGATGATGACCAGGACCGGCAGAGCGCCAGTGCGGCCGAGTTCCAGGGTGCTGCCGATCGCGGCCGGCAATTCGGCAACGATACCGGCCATGATGATCAGCGAGGTGCCCTGACCGATGCCGCGCGCGGTGATCTGCTCACCCAGCCACATCAAGAACAAGGTGCCGCCGACCAGGGTGCACACCGCCGAGAAGCGGAACACCAGATGGCTTTCCATATACACCGCCGACCCGGCCGGTCCGCTCATGCTTTCCAGCCCCATGGCCATGCCATAGGCCTGAACAGTGGCGATCGCCAGCGTCAGATAGCGGGTGTACTGGTTGATTTTCTTACGCCCGGCCTCGCCTTCCTTCTTGGTGGCTTCCAGGCTGGGAATAACCGACGTCATCAGCTGAATGATGATCGACGCCGTGATGTACGGCATGATGTTCAGCGCGAAGATCGTCATACGATGGAGCGCGCCACCGGCCAGCATGTCGAACATGCCAAGGATGCCGCCGCCGTTCTGTTTGAACAGCTCGCCCAACACGTGCGGATCGACGCCCGGCAAGGGAATCCAGGTTCCCAGGCGGTACACCACCAGGGCAGCCAGGGTGAACCAGATCCTTTTTTTGAGGTCGGTCGCCTTGGCGAACACGCCAAAATTCAAGTTCGAGGCGAGCTGCTCGGCAGCGGAGGCCATGCCTTACTCCCGGTTCCAGTGAGACGGATAGTCGATCGTCGCAATCGTTTACGACATCCGCGCCCCGGCCACCACCCCCAAATTCCGTCCGCCCCCGCCGCGACGAAGCGGACGGAGGCGGTTGCGGAGAGCGTGGCGCGAGACGCGCGGTCGAAAGCGGTGAGGTCAAGCGTCAGACGGCGGAGCCGCCCGACGACAGGCTCACGCCTCGACGGCGGCCGCGGGAGCCTTCGGAGCCTTGATCTCCACCACGCCACCAGCCTTTTCGACGGCGGCGAGAGCGGCGGCCGAAGCCCCCACGACGGAGAGGGTCACCTTGGAGGTCAGCTCGCCACGGGCCAGCACCCGGACGCCATCCATGATCTTACCGATCAGACCGGCGGCCTGAAGAGCGGCGGCGTCGATCGTCTTGGTGGCGTCGATGCGGCCGTCGTCGATCGCGGCCTGGAGACGGCCCAGATTGACCTCGGCGAACTCAAGGCGGAACGGGGTCTTGAACCCACGCTTGGGCAGACGCCGGTAGATCGGCATCTGACCGCCTTCGAAGCCGTTAATGGCCACGCCGGTGCGGGAGCTCTGACCTTTGACACCCGAACCGGAGGTCTTGCCTTTGCCCGAGCCGATACCGCGGCCGACGCGCTTCGCCTTGTAGCGAGCGCCCGGATTGTCGCGAAGTTCGTTCAGCTTCATTGTCTTTAGTCCTCGTGACCGGATCGCCGGGCAGCCTTGCAGCTGCCCGGCGCCGGAGATCCTATTCTTCGACCCGCACCAGATGGCGGACCTTGGCGATCATGCCGCGAACAGAGGGCGTATCCTCCAGTTCATTGGTCCGGTTCATCTTGTTGAGGCCCAGGCCCACCAGAGTGGCCCGCTGATCGGCCGGACGGCCGATCGGGCTGTGGATCTGGGTGACTTTCACGGTCTTGGCGGCCATGGTTCGTCTCTCCCGTTCAAGCAGCGGTGGCGGCGGCGGCGGTGCCGTCGCGGCGGCCGATGATGTCACCGACCTTCTTGCCGCGCTTGGCGGCGACCGAACGCGGCGAAGCCATCGCGGTCAGAGCGGCGAACGTCGCCTTGATCATGTTGTGCGGGTTCGAGGTGCCCAGGCACTTGGCCACCACGTCCTGCACGCCCATGGTCTCGAACACGGCGCGCATCGGGCCGCCGGCGATGATGCCGGTACCGGCCGGAGCCGCCCGCAGCACGACGCGACCGGCACCGAAATGCCCGAACGAATCGTGGTGAAGGGTACGACCCTCACGCAGCGCGATCTTGATCATGTTGCGCTTGGCCTGTTCAGTGGCCTTGCGGATCGCTTCCGGAACTTCACGGGCCTTGCCCGATCCGTAGCCGACGCGGCCCTTGGCGTCACCGACCACCA
The DNA here is from genome assembly GCF_000442515.1 of Magnetospirillum fulvum MGU-K5. GTDB lineage: Bacteria > Pseudomonadota > Alphaproteobacteria > Rhodospirillales > Magnetospirillaceae > Phaeospirillum > Phaeospirillum fulvum_B. Next base: position 21,844 of record NZ_AQPH01000036.1, read on the forward strand.
CCAGAGCGGCGAAGGCGAAGCGACGGCCGCCCTTGACCACCTTGGCGACGCGGTTGATGTGGACCAGCTTGTCGACGAATTCAGATTCCTCGCGCTCGCGCGGGGACTGCTCGCCGCCACGGCCGCGGGGAGCCCGCTCGCCGCGCTCGCCGCCGCGGCCCCGCTCGGGCCGGTCAGTATTGGGAGTACGTGCCATTGCTCATCATCCTCAGAAAGACAGGCCGCCTTCGCGGGCCGCATCGGCCAGGGCTTTGACCCGACCGTGGTAGATATAACCGCCACGGTCGAACACCACCTCGGTGATGCCGGCCGCAACAGCCCGCTCGGCGATCAACTTGCCGACGGCAGCAGCCGCCTGCTTGTCGGCACCGGTCTTCAGCGAGTCCTTCAACGACTTGTCCAGGCTCGACGCTGCGGCGAGGGTAACCCCCTGCAGGTCGTCGATGACCTGGGCGTAAATGTTCTGACCAGAGCGGAAGACCGACAGCCGCAAACGACCGTGGCTCTTCGCTTTGAGGCTCTGCCGGGCGCGCCGCTTGCGGCGCTCGAAAAGATCCTTCGGCGTCATCATGGCGGTGCCCCTTACTTCTTCTTACCTTCCTTACGCAGGATGGTCTCGGTTTGATATTTGATACCCTTGCCCTTGTAGGGCTCGGGACCACGGAACGCGCGGATTTCCGCCGCGATCTGACCGACGCGCTGGCTATCGCGGCCGGAGATCGTGATGGCGGTCGGCTTCTCGCACTTCATGGTGACATCAGCCGGGATCGGGAAATTGATGTCATGCGAATAGCCGAGCTGGAGCTTCAGCACGGACCCTTCGACCGCGGCGCGATAACCGACGCCGTTGATCTCGAGGTTGACGGTAAAGCCTTCGGACACGCCCTTGACCATGTTGTTGATGAGGGCACGGGTGGTGCCCCACATCATACGCGCATGCTTGGACTCGTCCTTGGGCTTCACCCAAACGAGGTTACCATCGAGGGTGACCTCGACATTGTCCCGCAGGGCCAGCTGGGATTCACCCAGCTTCCCCGAAACGGTCAGGTTCGGGCCGGTGATCTTGACGGAGACCCCCGACGGCACCGAGACCGGATATTTGCCGACTCGCGACATTGTGAGAGCCTCCGTTAGAACACTTCGCAGAGGACTTCGCCGCCGACGTTCTGGGCGCGAGCCTCAGCGTCGGACATCACGCCGCTCGGGGTCGAGAGGATCGAAATCCCCAGCCCGTTGGCGACGCGGCGAAGGTCGGCGATCTTGGAATACACGCGACGGCCCGGCTTGGACACGCGCGAGATCTCCCGGATCACCGGCTGACCCTCGTGATACTTCAGTTCGATCGAAAGCTCGGACACACCCTTACGGACGTCGACGCGGCTGTAGCCGCGGATGTAACCCTCGCGAACCAGGACCTCGAGGACGTTGGAACGCAACGCCGAGGCAGGAGCAGAGACTGCGGTCTTATGCGCACGCTGTCCGTTACGGATGCGGGTGAGCATATCGCCGAGAGGATCGGACATGGACATGGCGAGTCCTCCCTTACCAGCTGGACTTGACCATGCCGGGAATCTGGCCCTGCGAGGCGAGCTCGCGCAGCTTGTTCCGGCACAGTTTGAATTTGCGATAATTGCCGCGCGAACGGCCGGTGACTTCGCAGCGCAGACGCACGCGAGTCTTCGACGAGTTGCGGGGCAGTTGCGCCAGCTTCAGGGAGGCTTCGAAGCGCTCCTCGGGGCTGGTCTCGCGATCGGTGGCGATCGCCTTCAGACGCGCGCGGCGGGTTGCGAACTGCTTCGCCATCCGCTCGCGCTTCTTGTTGCGCTCGACAGAGCTGACCTTAGACATTACCCAAACCTCCCTCAGGCCACGAACGGCATGTCGAAGCCTTTGAGGAGAGCCTTGGCTTCCTCATTGGTATCGGCCGTGGTGACGAAGATGATGTCCATGCCTCGGATGGTGTCGACCCGGTCATAATTGATTTCCGGGAAAACGAGCTGTTCCTTCAACCCGAGAGCATAATTGCCGCGCCCGTCAAAGCTCTTGGCCGGGACGCCGCGGAAGTCGCGGACGCGAGGCAGGGCGATGTTGATCAACCGGTCGAGGAATTCGTACATCCGCTCAGCACGCAAGGTGACCTTGCAGCCGACCACCTGACCCTCGCGCAGCTTGAACTGCGCGATCGAGGTCTTGGCCTTGGTCACGACCGGCTTCTGGCCGGCGATCAAGGTCAATTCGGCGATGGCCGATTCGATCTTCTTGGCGTCCTGGGCAGCCTCACCGACGCCCATGTTGATGACGATCTTCTCGAGCTTCGGCACCTGCATCGGGTTCGCGTAAGAGAACTCCTTCTGCAGGGCCGGGCGGACGACCGTATCGTAGTGATTGCGCAAACGTGCCATCTGTCTCGTCCTTCCCTTACCGGTCGATGACTTCGCCGGACCGGCGCGCGACGCGCACCTTACGGCCGTCCTCGAGGACCTTGTGACCGACGCGGGTCGGCTTGCCATCCTTGGGATCGACATGCGCGACGTTGGAGACGTGAATCGCGGCCTCCTTCTCGACGATGCCGCCCGGATTGGACGGGGTCTGGCGCTGGTGGCGCTTCACAAGGTTGATGCCGGAGACGATGACGCGGTTGTCCTTCGGCAGGGCGGCGATGACTTCGCCTTTCTTACCCTTGTCCTTGCCGGTGATGACAACGACCTGGTCACCCTTCTTCACATTGAGCGAGGTCATGTTAGAGCACCTCCGGAGCCAGCGAGATGATCTTCATGAACTTCTTACCGCGAAGCTCACGGGTGACCGGCCCGAAAATACGGGTCCCGATCGGCTCGCCCTGCTTGTTGATCAGCACGGCGGCATTGGTGTCGAACCGGATCGCCGAACCGTCGGCCCGCCGGATTTCCTTGGCGGTACGAACGATGACGGCGCGGTGCACGTCGCCCTTCTTAACGCGACCCCGGGGGATCGCCTCCTTGATGGAAACGACGATGACGTCGCCCACCGTGGCGATGGTGCGGTGCGAACCGCCCAACACCTTGATGCACTGCACCCGGCGGGCTCCCGAATTATCGGCGACGTCCAGGTTGGTTTGCATCTGGATCATGTCACGGGTTCCTTATTCCCAGATTCGCAACCGTCAAGCCTGCGGCTCAACAATCACTTCCCAGCACTTGGTCTTGGAGAGCGGGCGGCACTCGCGGATACGAATGGTATCGCCGGTCTTGAAGACGTTGTTCTCGTCGTGGGCGTGGTACTTCTTCGAGCGTCGGATGAACTTCTTGTAGATCGGGTGCATCACGCGCCGTTCGACGCTGACGACCACGGTCTTCTCCATCTTGTCGCTGACCACGACCCCTTGAAGAATGCGCTTCGGCATTTCGATGGGTCTCCTCTTACGACGCGCTACGGGCGCGTTCGCCAAGCAGCGTCTTGATGGTCGCGATCTCGCGACGCACGGCACGCACCTGGGCGGTGTTCTCCAACTGGCCAGAGGCCCGCTGGAAGCGAAGATTGAACTGCGTCTTCTTCAGATCAACGACCAGCTCCTTGAGCTGATCCGAAGTCTTCTGGCGCAGATCGGCAGCCTTGTCGGCCATGGCTTAGATCCCTCCGATGCGGCTGACGAACTTGGTCTTGATCGGCAGCTTGGCCGCCGCAAGGGTGAAGCCGTGACGCGCGATTTCCTCGGACACCCCGTCAACTTCGAACAGGATGCGGCCGGGAGCAACACGGGCCACCCAGAATTCCGGCGCGCCCTTACCCGAGCCCATGCGGACTTCGGCAGGCTTGCTGGAAACCGGCAGATCCGGGAAAATCCGAATCCACACCCGGCCCTGACGCTTCATGTGGCGGGTCAGCGCGCGGCGGGCCGCTTCGATCTGACGGGCGGTGATCCGCTCCGGCTCAAGAGCCTTCAGGCCGAAAGCACCGAAATTCAGCGCCGCACCACCCTTGGTCAGGCCCTTAATCCGGCCCTTGTGGGCCTTGCGGTATTTAGTACGCTTGGGCGAAAGCATCGTCTAACCCTCTTCAGATCAGCGCGAAGCCGGGGCGTTTTCGCCCGCAGCCCGCTTGTCCTGGGCCATCGGGTCATGGGCGAGAATCTCACCCTTGAACACCCAGACCTTGACGCCGCAGGTACCGTAGGTGGTCTTCGCGGTGCCAACACCGTAATCGACCTCGGCGCGGAGCGTGTGCAGCGGCACCCGGCCCTCGCGGTACCATTCCATGCGGGCGATTTCCGCCCCACCCAGACGACCGGAGCAATTGATCCGGATGCCCTGGGCGCCGAGACGCATCGCCGACTGAACCGCGCGCTTCATGGCACGACGGAAGGCGACGCGGCGCTCGAGCTGCTGAGCGATGCTTTCAGCCACCAGCTGGGCGTCCAGCTCGGGCTTACGGATCTCGACGATGTTGAGATGCACTTCGCTGCCGGTCATCCGCGACAGCTCTTTGCGCAACACCTCGATGTCGGCGCCCTTCTTACCGATCACCACGCCCGGACGGGCGGTGTGAATGGTGATACGGGCCTTCTTCGCCGGGCGCTCGATCACCACCCGCGACACGCCGGCCTGGGCCAGCTTCTCGCGGAGATAGGCGCGCAGCTTCAGATCCTCGTGAAGCAGCCGGGCGTAGGTCTCGTCCGCGAACCAACGGGAATCCCAGGTGCGGTTGATGCCGACGCGCAGGCCGATCGGATTGACTTTCTGACCCATCTGGTTACTCCCCCGCCGCTTCGGCGCGTTCGCGCACGATGACGGTCAGATTGCTGAACGGCTTCTCCACCCGGCCGACGCGGCCGCGAGCGCGCGCCTTCCAACGCTTCATGACCATCGCCTTGCCGACGTGGGCTTCGGCAACGAAGAGCCGATCAACGTCGAGCTGGTGATTGTTCTCGGCATTGGCGATCGCCGACTGGAGGACCTTGCGGACCTCCACAGCGACACGCCGCTTCGAGAAGGAGAGGGCGTTGAGCGCCACATCGGCCTTCAGGCCGCGGATGCTCTCGGCCACCAGGTTCAGCTTGCGCGGGCTGGTGCGGATCGTGGCGGCGAAGGCCTTGGCCTCGGTCTCCGCCAGAACCCTATCTGCGGGTTTCTTGCCCATGGCTACTTCCTCTTCGCCTTCTTGTCGACGGCGTGGCCGTAGAACGTGCGGGTCGGCGAGAACTCACCGAACTTATGCCCGATCATGTTCTCGGTCACCAGCACCGGGATGAACTTCTGGCCGTTATACACGCCGAAAGTCAATCCAACGAACTGCGGCAGGATGGTCGACCGACGCGACCAGATCTTAATCACCTCGTTGCGACCGCTGGCACGGGCCTTATCGGCCTTTCCCAGCAGATAGCCGTCGAGGAAGGGGCCTTTCCAAACGGAACGAGCCATTCTCGTCGCTCCTACTGGTTCTGATGACGGCGGCGCATAATCAGCCGATCCGTCTTCTTGTTGCTGCGAGTCTTCTTGCCCTTGGTCGGCTTGCCCCACGGAGTAACCGGGTGACGGCCGCCCGAGGTGCGGCCTTCGCCGCCGCCGTGCGGGTGATCGATCGGGTTCATGGCGACACCGCGAACGCTGGGACGACGTCCCAACCACACGTTGCGGCCAGCCTTGCCGAGCGACACGTTCTGCTGGTCGGGGTTCGACACCGCACCGATGGTGGCGATGCATTCGCCCCGGACCATGCGCAGCTCACCGGACGACAGACGGAGCTGGGCATAGCCCTGATCCTTGCCGACGAGCTGAACATACGTACCGGCGGAGCGGGCCAACTGTCCACCCTTGCCGGCCTTAAGCTCGACATTGTGGACGATGGTGCCGACCGGGATATTCTTCAACGGCATCGCGTTGCCGGGCTTGATGTCGACCTTCTCGCCGGCCACCACCTGATCACCGACCGCAAGACGCTGCGGGGCGATGATGTAGCTCTTCTGGCCATCGGCGTAGGAGAGCAAAGCGATGAACGCGGTACGGTTCGGATCGTACTCGAGCCGCTCGACCGTCGCGGCGACGTCGAACTTGGTCCGCTTGAAGTCGATGATGCGGTAGCGGCGCTTGTGCCCGCCGCCACGCCAACGGACGGTGATACGACCAGTGTTGTTACGGCCGCCCTTCGAGCGCAGACCTTCGGTCAGGCTCTTTTCGGGCTTACCCTTCCACAAATCGGAACGATCGACCAGGACCAGCTGGCGGCGGCCCGGAGTCGTCGGCTTGAACGTCTTCAGTGCCATGGCGTCAGACTCCCGTGGTCACGTCGATGGAGTGGCCTTCGGCCAGCGTGACGATCGCCTTCTTGACGTCGCTGCGCACGCCGACGCGGCCGCGGAACCGCTTGACCTTGCCCTTGGCGATCAGGGTGTTCACGGCCGAGACCTTGACACCGAAGATGCCTTCGACCGCCGCCCGGATTTCGGGCTTGGTCGCGTCCAGAGGCACCTTGAAGGTCACCTGGCGGAATTCGGAACCCATGGTCGCCTTTTCGGTGATCACAGGAGCACGGACCAGATCGAACATCCGCTCCTTGCTGATGACGGGCTTGCTCATTTCAGGCGGGCCTCCAGGGCTTCCACCGCGTCCTTGGTCAGGACCAGGGTGTCGTGGCGGAGGATGTCATAGACGTTCGCGCCCGCCTGCGGCAGCACATCCACATAGGGGATGTTGCGGCTGGCCAGAGCGAAGTTGTCGTCCACGGCGGCCCCGTCGATCACCAGCACCGAAGACCAGCCCAGAGCGTTCAGCCGGGCGGCCAGCTCGCGGGTCTTGGGGGTGGCGACGTTGGCGGCGTCGAGCACGAACAGCTTGCCGTCGCCGGCCTTGGCCGACAGCGCGGTCTTCAGAGCCAGCTTGCGGACCTTCTTGGGCAGATCGTGAGCATGCGAGCGCACGACCGGGCCGAAAATGGTGGCGCCGCCACGGAACTGCGGGCTACGCAGCGAACCCTGACGGGCACGCCCGCCGCCCTTCTGGGCGAACGGCTTCTTGGTGGTGCCGGAGATCTCTTTGATCCCCTTGGTCTTGTGATTGCCCGAGCGGCGCTTGGCCAACTGCCAGTTGACCATGCGGGCCAGAATGTCGGTACGGACCGGCAGACCGAACACGGTCTCGGCCAGTTCGATTTCACCGACAGTCTGATTTTCGAGGCTGATTACGTTCGTCTTCATCGCCGTTCTTCCTCAACTCTCGCCGGCTTCAACCGGGGCGGACGGGGCGTCGGCAGCGCTTTTGACGCCGGCCGGGAACGGCACGCCGTCGGGAAGCTTACGCTTCACCGCGTCGCGGATCAGCACCCACGAACCCTCGTGACCGGGAACCGAGCCCTTGACCAGGATCAGGCCGCGCTCGGAATCGGTCGAAACGACCTTGAGGTTCTGGGTGGTCACCTGGACGTCGCCGAGATGGCCAGCCATCTTCTTGCCCTTGAACACCTTGCCCGGATCCTGGCGCTGACCGGTCGAACCGTGCGAACGGTGCGAGACCGAGACGCCGTGGGTCGCTTCCAGGCCGCGGAAGTTCCAGCGCTTCATCACGCCGGCAAAGCCTTTGCCGATCGTGGTGCCGGTGATGTCGACGAACTGACCGGCGATGAAATGCGCCGCCGAGAGTTCAGTGCCGACCTCAAGGAGGTTTTCCGCGGAAACGCGGAATTCAGCGAGCTTCTTTTTCGGTTCGACTTTGGCCTTGGCGAAGTTGGCGCGAGCAGGCTTGCTCACATTCTTCACCTTGGCCGTGCCGGCGCCGAGCTGAACGGCAATATAGCCGTCCGTTTCCTCAGAGCGGGTCGAGACCACCTGGCAGGTGTCGACCTTCAGCACGGTGACGGGCAGATGAGTGCCGTCCTCGGCGAAGATCCTCGTCATGCCGACCTTCTGGGCGATGAGACCGGATCGCATCGTTGTTGGTTCCTTAGAGCTTGATCTCGACGTCGACACCGGCGGCCAGGTCGAGCTTCATCAACGCATCAACGGTCTGCGGGGTCGGATCGACGATGTCCAGCAGGCGCTTGTGCGTGCGAATTTCGAACTGTTCGCGCGATTTCTTATCGATATGCGGGCTACGGTTGACGGTGAACTTCTCGATCCGGCTGGGGAGCGGGATCGGTCCGCGCACCTGCGCTCCGGTTCTCTTGGCGGTGTTGACGATTTCGCGGGTGCTCTGATCGAGAACGCGATGGTCGAACGCCTTGAGGCGGATGCGGATGTTTTGGCTTTCCATGATCAAGTCATCCGTCAAATCAGATCGGCGCCCCATCGGGGCGCCGATCGGTGAAGCAGGTTCAGTTCAAAGAGCCTCCCGCAGTAAGCCGCTCCCACCTCAGGGGGCCACTCTTACGGAAAAGGCCGAAGCCGAAGGCCAGCCTTATACAGGGCTTGTCGGCCCAAGGCAAGCGTCGCGTGGCCCCCAAACCAACGCGAACGCGATGTTTTTCGGGCAAAACGACATATGCGACAGATCGCGCATTTCGGCAACATATCTTGGCGTCCAGCCCCCCTTCGGGCTAGTGTGCCGCCCATGTCTTCCCCCTCCCCCGCTCCGGCGGACGGGCCGGTCCGCGCCCTTTCCCTCGATCCTGACCAGCGTCTGGCCGCCGAAGCCCGGGCCGCGTCGGTGCTTGTCCTCGCCGGACCCGGTACCGGCAAGACCACCACCCTGGTCGGCCGCTATCGTCATCTGGTTGATAATGGTACTCCGCCCGCGCGGATTTTCGTTTCGACCTTTACCGTCCGCGCCGCCGCAGAACTGCACCGGCGGATCGGCGACAGCGGGGACGAGACCCCGCGCGAGACGGTACGGCGTTTGCCGATCGGTACCCTGCACAGCCTCGCGGCGCGGCTGCTGACCCGCTTCCCGCCGCCCGGCTGCCCTCCGGTGCGGATCTTCGACGATCAGGCCTGTGGCCGCCTGATCGCCCGCCATCGCCTTTATCATAGCGACGAGACCAAGCGGCCGCAGGACCTGTTCGGGGCCTACAAGGACCGGCTGCTTGACCCGGCGGCGGCGATGGCCGAGGCAAAGGCCAAGAACGAGCCGGACCTGATCGAGGCCGCCACCCTCTATACCCGCTATCAGGAGGTGCTGACGGCGGAGGGTGGGTTTGATTTCGGCGACCTGATCGTCATGCTGGTGCGGGGGATGGAGACCGATCCCGACTACCGCGCCCGGATCGCCGGGTTCTTCGACCACCTGCTGATCGACGAGTTCCAGGACATCAACCCGGCACAGGAACGGATGTTGCGCCTGCTGCGCGATCAGGGAGCGTTCCTGTGGGCGGTCGGCGACGATGACCAATGTCTTTACGCCTGGCGCTCGGCCGACCCCGCTTTCATCCTGGGGTTCGAAAAGGAGTGGCCCGACCCGGCCTTGTTCCGGCTGTCGCGCAATTACCGCTCGACCGCCACCATCGTTGATGCCGCCCAGGCGCTGATCGGCGGCAACCGCAACCGCCACGCCAAAAGTCTTGCGGCGCAGAATCCGTCGCGCCTGCCGGTGACCGTCACCGGGCTGGAGGACGACGAGGACGAGGCCGCCTATGTGCTGCGCGTCGTGCGTGGGCTGGCGGGCAAAGGGGTTCCCTGGCACGAGATGGCGGTGCTCTACCGCGCCGGACATGTCGGCTCCCGGCTTCAGATCGCCCTGGCCGAGGCCGGGGTGCCGGTGGTGGTGCGCGGCGCGGGCGAGTTCTGGCAACTGACTCCGGTGCGGCTGACCGCCGCACTGATCCGGCTGATGTCCAATCCCGGCGACATGGAAGCCCGCGCCCTGCTCGGCCACGGCAAGCGGGTCGAGCGGTTGCTTGAACAGGCCCCGGACAAGATCGACGACACCGCCCCCTGGCCCGCTTTGTGCCGTCAGGTCGGGCGACTGGTTTCTTCGACGGCGCGGCCGCCCGGCGAGGAGGGGGTGCAGTGGCGCGACCTCTGCTACGCCGCTGCCGACCTTGCCGCCGAGACCGGCGGGCTCGAACAATTCATCGCCTCGGTCGAGGAGCAGCGCCGCTCGCTCCGCGCCGCCGAAGCGGGCGGCGATGCCGTGGTGCTCTCGACGATCCACGGGGCCAAGGGGCTGGAATGGGCGGCGGTGGTGGTCGCGGGCTGCGAAGACGAATTGCTGCCCCACGAATCCGCTCCCGACATCGAGGAAGAGCGGCGGCTGATGTATGTCGCGGTGACGCGGGCGCGGCGCTGGCTGGTGCTGAGCTTCGTCGCCGAGCGGCGCAAGCGGGCGCTGCCGTCGCCCTTTCTGCGTGAATTGCTGGCCGGGCTGGACCCGGAACAGATTCGCTGGAACGACGACGATACGCGGCGGCGGGTGCAGGGCTCGGTCCGCCCTGCCCCGGCCGCGACAAGCGGGACAGGCCGCGCCCACCCCAAGGCTTCGGCGAAGCTGCGCAAGCCGAACGGCGGCATGTCACGCGGCAAGCGTACCGGGCGGGTTTGATTTTCCTAGTTAAACAGGGCATCCTCGGTGTCGAGCGTCCGGGCGGGCCGGGTGGCGGGGATATCACAGTCAGGGCTTGAAGCGATGGGCGAGACGACGATCGGCGGCGACGATATCGAAGCACGCGACCTTTCGGCTGACCGGGAGGAGACCACTGGCCCCACCCTGACCCCGCCGCCGCTGGGACTGGCCCGCGTCGCCGCGTCAGAGCCGCGCCCGGCCCCATTGTCACAGCGCCCCACCACCCTGACCCCCGCGATAGTAGCGGTCGCGGTGACCGGACTCTGGCTGCTGATCTGCGCCTATTACACCGCCAACTCGATCGGCTTTGCCAACCTGCTCGACATGCAGCCGCAGGAAATCGGCGGCATCGTCGGGGCGGCGTTCGTCCCCCTCGCCTTCCTGTGGCTGGTGGTGACCTATCTCGACCGTGGCCGCGAGTTGCGCGAGCTCACCCTTGACCTGCGCGAGCAACTGGAACGGCTGACCTCGCCGACCGAAGGGATCGAGCGCCGGGCCGGAACCATTGCCAGCACCTTGAAGCTTCAGGCCCGGATGCTGACCGACGCCTCGGACGAGGCCGCCCGCAGCGGCGAAGCGGTGCGCGATACCCTGAACAGCCAGATCGAGGCACTCCGGAACCTGTCCGGCCGGGTCGAGAGCGAAGCCCGCACTGCCGTCGAGGCGCTGCGCTCCGAAGTCGCCCGGTTGTCCGACGCCACCGAGGCAGCGACCCAGCGCGCCCGCGAGATCGAAGGGGTGTTGCGGGTCCAGACCCAGGATTTGTCCGGCGCGACCGAAGGCGCGGCAGTCAAGGTGCGTGACTTCGCCACCTTGCTGCAAGACCAGATCGACGGGATCGAGATGGTCTCGGCCCGCGCCGTCGCCCGTGCCGAACAGGCGGGCGGTCAGGTGCGCCAGCAGGCCGAGGCGCTTGATCAAATCTCGCAATCGGCGGTGGCCCGCACCGAACAGGTGGTCGGGATGTTCGAACGCCAGACCGTGCATCTGGGCGACACCGTCGAAACCGCCGCGACCCGGACCGAAGGCGTTGCCACCGCTCTGGCCGAACGGATCGACGCCCTGCGCGGCCTGTTCACCCGTCAGAACACCGATCTTGATCAGGCGGCGGAACGGCTGGCCGAACAGACCGGGCGGATTTCCGCCTCGTTGCAGCAGCAGGCCACCGGGCTTGACCAGATCACCGAGCGGGTGCTGTCGCGAGTCCGCATCGTCGAGGAAGGTCTGGGGGTCCAGTCGCGCGAACTGGTCTCGGCCTCGGATCAGGCGATGGCCCGCTTCCGCGAGATCGAAGACGTGCTGTCGCGGCATTCCGACTCCCTGCGCGGCGTCGCCGACTCCGCCACCGCCCAGATTACCGGGATCGGCGAGGTGTTCGCCCAGCGCCGCGACGAAGTCGATGCCGCCGTTGAACGCGGGGTCACCCGCATCCGCGATCTGGGCGAATCGTTCCAGGGCCAGACCCGCGCCCTGGTCGCCGCCTCGGACCAGATGACCGCGCGCGGCCGCGAGATTTCGGAAACCCTGCGCCTGCATATCGAGGATTTGGGCAAGGGTGCCGAGCGCGCCAGCGCCCAGGCCGAGGCAATCCGCCAGTCGCTGCGCAAGCAGGCCGACGAACTGGCCGACGCCGCCAACGTCGTTTCGACCCAGTCGAAACTGTCCGAGGCCTCGCTGAACCAGCAGGCCCGCCATCTGATCGCCACCTCGGATCAGGTGATGGGACGGATCAAGACGATCACCGACACCCTGCGCCAGAACACCAACGATCTGGTCGGGATGTCGAGCCGGGTCGGCGGCGAACTGGAAGGCGTTGGCGAGACCCTGCGGCAGCGGGCGACCGATGTCGGTGTTGCCGCCAGCCGCGCCAACGCCGA
>NZ_AQPH01000037.1 GCF_000442515.1 Magnetospirillum fulvum MGU-K5
GGAGCCTTGTCGATCTGGTCGTAGGCCGTGAAGGTGGCTCCGCCGGTCTCGGCCAGAACCTTGGTGATCGCCGCAGTCAACGAGGTCTTGCCATGGTCAACGTGACCGATGGTGCCGATGTTGCAGTGCGGCTTGTTGCGCTCGAATTTCGCCTTAGCCATTTTTCAACCCGTCTGATCGCGGCGGCTGCCGCATGGTTCAATACCTGGACCCCGGTCGGGCCGCCGTAAGCGCGGATGGAGCGGGTGAGGGGAATCGAACCCCCGTCATCAGCTTGGAAGGCTGTTGCTCTACCATTGAGCTACACCCGCCAATCCGTCCACGCGACCTCACCACCCGGCGCTTTCCCGAGAAGCGTACTCCGCCTCCCCGGGAACATCCGAGAAGAGTTTGGTGGAGGGAGAAGGATTCGAACCTTCGTAGACTTCCGTCGGCAGATTTACAGTCTGCTGCCATTGACCGCTCGGCCACCCCTCCCCATCCTCTACCACCAGCGAAAGCCGGGGGCGACGGGAGCGCTGTACTATGGGAATTTGCCAGCGCTTGTCAATCCGAAAATGACTCACTACAACGCTGGCATTGGAGGTACCCCATGAAACCCACACATTCCAGCGACGATTCCCGCCCCTCTCGCCGGGGACGGTCGCCGTCGCGCGGCGGGGGACATCGCGATGGCGGCGACCGGGGCGGCGGCGCTTCGGTCTGGCTGTACGGCACTCACGCGGTGACGGCAGCGCTGGCCAATCCCGAGCGCAAGATCCGCCGGATCGTCGCCACCGCCGAAATGGCCCGCACCCTGCCCCCCTCGCGTCTGCCCCCCGACCTGATGGCCCGCCCGGAAATCGACCGCCTGCTTCCCGCCGGAGCGGTGCACCAGGGCGTCGCGGTGCTGGTCGAGCCCCTGCCCGCCTGGGGCGTCGAGGATGTCGTCCGCGCCGGAGCCCTGACCGAACGGGCGATCGTCGTCGTGCTGGATCAAGTCACCGACCCCCACAATGTCGGAGCGATTCTCCGCTCTGCCGCCGCGTTCGGCGCGTTGGCCGTGATCGTCCCCGACCGCCATGCCCCCGAGGAAACCGGTGCCCTAGCCAAGTCCGCCTCGGGCGCGCTGGAACGGATGCCGCTGGTACGGGTGACCAATCTGGCCCGCGCCCTGGATTTGCTGAAGGATGGCGGATTCTGGATCGCCGGTCTGGCCGCCGACGCCCCCAAGACCCTGGCTCAGGCCGGATTGTCGGGACGGGTGGCGATGGTGTTGGGAGCCGAAGGCGACGGCCTGCGCCGCCTGACCCGCGAGCATTGCGACCATCTGGTCCGGCTGCCGATGACCGGCGAGATGGAAAGCCTTAACGTCTCGAACGCCGCCGCTGTTGCCCTCTACGAACTGGCCCGCGACGCGTAACCCCGATGCGGCGGCGGTCCGGCAGTCGTCTTAGGGCGACGGGGCCGCCGCGCACAGGGCTTCGATATCGCCCGACACGATCAGGGGCAGATGCTGGGTAATCCGCTCGATCGGCCAATCCCACCACGCCAGCCGGTTCAGTCGCTCAATCGTTTCCGGTGGGAAGCGGCTACGGATCGTCCGGGCCGGATTGCCCCCAACGATCGCATAAGCGGGCACGTCGGCGGTCACCACCGAACGGGACGAAATGATCGCACCATTGCCGATCGTAACCCCCGGCATCACCAAAACGTCGTAGCCGATCCAGACATCGTTGCCGACCAATGTGTCGCCCTTATAGGGCAGATCGGCCGGGTCGGGCGCCACCGTTTCCCAACCATTGCCGAAAATATAAAACGGATAGGTAGAAAATCCCGACATCTTGTGATTGGCGCCGTTCATGATGAATTTGACGCCACGAGCCAGGGCACAGAACTTCCCGATCACCAATTTGTCGCCGATAAACGGGAAGTGATAGAGGACATTCCGCTCGAACTCTTCCGACCCGTCCGGGTCGTCGTAATACGTGTATTCGCCGATTTCGATATTGGGATTGGATACGGTGTTGCGGACGAAGCACACCTGAGGAAATCCCGCCATCGGATGGGGATTACGCGGGTCCGGACCCATCGCCATCGAACGGATTCTCCCTAAACGTCCTGACCGGCGCGGATCGCGTCAACGATGTCCTTCATGCTGCGGACCTCGACGCGAGAGGTCGCCGTGGTCGGGATCGCGGCGCGGAAGCCTCCCCCCTCGGACAGCGAGATCGTCACGGCGGCGGAATTGGAAACCGCCGCCGGAACCGATGCCATCGCCTGGGTCGCGGTCGGATCGGTCGCTGGAGCCGGATCGGACGGAGCCGCCTGTTGCGCGGCCAATTGCGCCGCCGCCTGCTCGGCGGCAAGGTCGGGACGCGGTTCAGGCCGCAGCGCCGCCAGATCGGCACGACCTTTGTGGGCGCTGCTGTAACGCGCCTGCACGGAATTATAGAGGCTGGTGACCGAGCGGGCCTCGCGGCTGCCGGGATCGCGGAACAATTCGGGATTGGCCCGCGCCGCCTCGGGCAGCAGGCTGTGGGCGGAATCGTCGGGGGCGCTGGCCATCCCCTCGATCACCCGGACCGCCCCGCCCGCCCCCAGGAAATGGGCGAGATGGAGATCCGACGCGGTGGCGGGCCGCCCCAGCTTGCGTTCCAGAACCTTGGAATTGTCGCGAGCATATTCGGCGGCCATCATCGCCGATAATTCAGGATCCTTACGCAATTCGAGCACCGCCGCCTTCATCGTCTTGTCGGCGATGTCGAGGCGGCCGTTCGGCCCCCGAGTGATCGCGGCGGCCTGTTCGCTCAGCCCATGCTTGGCCCCATGGCGGCGCACCATGTCCATCCAGGTCTGACTGGTGAACTGGAACAGCCCCGCCGCCGAAGAGCGGGTATTGCAGGCCTGGGGATCGAGTCCGCTTTCCCGCGCGGCCTGGGCCAGCAGATAATCGAACGAAACCCCGGTGGCGCTGGCGGCCTCGCGGATGCCGGTGACGACCCGGCTCGTCCCGGACGCGGAGGCAATCTGGCTGGCAGTCGTGTCGGCGGTCGGAGTCTGCATGGGCGACCTCGCGGTTTGGCGACGTCCCGATCCTAACAGAAATTAGTTACCGAGACTTCACCGGCTCTCCCTGAAAGATGGGATGTTCGACCCGATCGCCAAGATGCAGCCCGAAGCGGGCAGCGCTGCCCGCCGGGAGTTCCAGCACGCCCAGCACCATCTGGGCCGGGCCGCGCGGCTGGAGTGAGCCGGGCTCGGCGTTTTGCTCGATATGGACGATCCGCCCCCCGGCATCGAGGAACAACATGTCGAGCGGAATCAGGGTGTTCTTCATCCACATCGCCACCATCCGGGGCCGACCGAAATCAAACAGCATCCCGGTATCCGGGGCGAGAGAGTGGCGAAACATCAGCCCCTGCTCCAATTGCGCCGGTGTCGTCGCCAGTTCGACCGCCAGGGCGGTGCGGTGACCATCCCGTGCGGCGACCAGATCGACCCGCGACGCGCCGAACTCAACCGTCTGGGCGGCCCAAGACGGCGCGCCCGTCATCAGCCCGATCAGCAACGCCAGCGCCAGCCCCATCCGTCCGACCCGCATCCCCATTCTCCTTCGATTGCTGGCCTCCGTGCCGCCCAGCATCGTGGCGACAGCGAACCGGCGACGCAAGCCGGTGGATTCCGATAAAATTTTATCAGTATTTATTTCAAATAAGCTATAAATACAAAATGTCACGTTTAGATACATTTTCTGTTTTAATTCCTGAGAATCATGCTAATTTAGGTATAGCTGTGCCGATGGAATAATAAAACCCCCGGCATAACTGTCGGAAACACCGTCCTGGGGGAACCCCGCCATCCCCACCCCCCTTGACGAACGTGGCGCGGCGCGAAGCGCGGTGCCGATCTTTTCCGGCTCAGACGAAGGGGGTACCGTCCCTGTGTCGGTACCCCCTTTGTCTGTTACCCCACCCCCGACCAGATCACCGCTTGAAGCGTCTGGAATCCGGGGCGCATCCGGGGTACACCATTCCTTCGACTTCACTTGCGCGAAGGCCTTGCCCTTGAAAGCCGCGATCATCGTTTTCCCCGGCTCCAACTGCGACCGCGACGTCGCCGTGGTGCTGGAAGCCAGCCTGGGCTACCGCCCCCTGATGGTATGGCACCGCGACACCGACCTGCCCGACCTCGATCTGATCGTCGTGCCGGGCGGGTTCTCCTATGGCGACTATCTGCGCTGTGGCGCGATGGCGGCCCACTCGCCGGTTCTGCGCGAGGTCAAGGCCCGCGCCGAGAAGGGAACCCGCGTGCTGGGCATCTGCAACGGCTTCCAGATTTTGACCGAAGCCGGTCTGCTCCCCGGTGTGCTGATGCGCAACCGCGATCTGCGCTTCATCTGCCGCGACGTCCACCTTCGGGTCGAGACCGACGCGACCGACTTCACCCGCGGCTATCAGGCCGGGCAGGTGGTGCGGTTCCCGATCGCTCATGCCGAGGGCAATTTCTTTGCCGATGCCGAAACGGTCAAGGCGATCGAGGGCAACGGTCAGGTCGCGTTCCGCTATTGCGATGCCGATGGCGCGGTGACCGAGGCGGCCAACCCCAACGGCTCGCTCGGCAACATTGCCGGTATCTACAATCCCGGCCGCACCGTGCTGGGCCTGATGCCGCATCCCGAGCGGCTGGCCGAAGACCTGCTTGGCGGGTCGGATGGCAAGACGATGTTCGATTCCCTGGTGGAGGCCCTGTCTTGACCGCGATCACCCCCGACATCATCGCCCAGCATGGCCTGAAGCCTGATGAGTACGCCAAGGTTCTCGAAATCCTGGGCCGCGAGCCCAATCTGACCGAACTCGGTATCTTCTCGGTGATGTGGTCCGAGCATTGCTCGTACAAATCCTCGAAGAAGTGGCTGAAGACCCTGCCGACCAAGGCGCCCTGGGTGATCCGTGGTCCGGGCGAGAATGCCGGTGTCATCGACATCGGCGACAATCAGGCGATCATCTTCAAGATGGAAAGCCACAACCACCCCAGCTTCATCGAGCCCTATCAGGGCGCGGCGACCGGGGTCGGCGGCATCCTGCGCGACGTCTTCACCATGGGCGCGCGGCCGATCGCCAACCTCAACGCGCTCCGCTTCGGCGATCCCGCTCACCCCAAGACCCGTCATCTTGTCGCGGGCGTGGTGTCGGGCATCGGCGGCTATGGCAATTGCGTCGGCGTGCCGACGGTGGGGGGCGAGGTTAATTTCCACCCCTCCTACAACGGCAACATCCTGGTCAACGCGATGACCGTCGGTCTGGCCGACAAGGACCGGATTTTCTATTCCGCCGCCGCCGGGATCGGTAATCCGGTGGTCTATGTGGGCTCGAAGACCGGGCGTGACGGCATCCACGGCGCGACGATGGCCTCGGCCGAGTTCGACGAGAAGTCCGAGGAAAAGCGTCCGACCGTCCAGGTCGGCGACCCCTTCACCGAAAAGCTGCTGATCGAAGCCTGTCTGGAACTGATGGCGACCGATGCGATCGTCGCGATCCAGGACATGGGCGCCGCCGGTCTGACCTCGTCCTCGTTCGAGATGGCCTCGAAGGGCGGGCTGGGGATCGAGATGAATCTCGACCTCGTGCCGATGCGCGAAGAGGGGATGAGCGCCTACGAGATCATGCTGTCGGAATCCCAGGAACGGATGCTGATGGTGATCAAGCCGGGCCGCGAGGATCTGGCCCGCGCCGTGTTCGAGAAGTGGGAACTCGATTTCGCCATCGTCGGCCATCTGACCGACACCGGGCGGATGGTGCTGTCGCGCCATGGCGAAATCGTCGCCGATCTGCCGATCGACCCGCTGGCGCTGGCTTCGCCGGAATATGACCGCCCCTGGGTTCAGCCGACCAAGCGTCAGCCGGTCGATGCCCGCGAGATCGAAACGGTCTGCCCGGTCGAAGCGTTGAAGACTCTGCTGGGTACCCCTGACCTCGCCTCGCGGCGCTGGATCTGGGAACAGTACGACCACATGGTGATGGGCGACACCGTCCAGCGTCCGGGCGGAGATGCCGCCGTGGTCCGCGTCCACGCCACCGGCAAGGGCGTCGCGATCACCACCGACGTCACCCCCCGCTATGTCGTCGCCGACCCCTATGAGGGCGGCCGTCAGGCGGTGGCCGAGGCTTATCGCAACCTGTCCGCCGTCGGCGCGCTGCCGCTCGCCGTCACCGACAATCTGAATTTCGGCAATCCGGAAAAGCCCGAGATCATGGGCCAGATCGTCGAGGCGATCCGGGGCATGGGTCAGGCTTGTCGCGAGTTGGACTTCCCGGTCGTGTCGGGCAACGTCTCGCTTTACAACGAGACCCAGGGCGAAGCGATCCTGCCCACCCCGGCAATCGGTGGTGTCGGTCTGCTGGCCGATGTCAGCCGCAGCGCCACGATCGACATCAAAGGCACGGGCAACGCGATCGTCCTGATCGGCGAGACCAAGGGCTGGCTGGGGGCTTCGCTGTATCTGCGCGAAATCTGCGGCCGCGAGGAAGGCTCGCCGCCGCCGGTCGCCCTGCACCGCGAGCGCCGCGCCGGTGAGCTGGTCCGCCAGTTGATCGGCGACGGTCTGGTCCAGGCCAGCCACGACATTTCCGACGGCGGCCTGCTGGTCGCGGTCGCCGAAATGGCGATGGCCTCGAAGGATCAGATCGGTGTTGCCCTCGATGCGCCGTCCACCCTGCCGCTGCACGCCTGGTGCTTTGGCGAGGATCAGGGCCGTTACGTCCTTGAGGTCCGCGACGACGATCTTCCCACCGTGCTGGAAGAAGCGGTCGAGCACGACACCGCCGTCCGGGTGATCGGTCGTACCGGCGGCCATGTCATCAGCGTCGGTGGCCGCGCCATCGCCATCGAGGAACTGGTCAAGGTGCACGAAGGCTGGCTGCCCGCCTACATGAACGGCACCGTCGAGTAATCTGGTCAGAGGGTGAAGGCGGGCTTCGGCCCGCCTTTGCCGTCTGGCTTTCCGCGAAGGACACCCCATCATGCCGATGTCCGCAGCCGAAATCGAAGCGCTAATCCGCTCCGGCCTGCCTGATGCCAAGGTGGTGATTGAGGATTTGCGCGGCGACGGCGATCATTATTCCGCGCTGGTGGTCTCGCCCAGCTTTACCGGCCTGTCGCGGGTGCGCCGCCATCAGGCGGTCTATGACGCGCTGGGCGGTAAGATGGGCGGCGATCTCCACGCCTTGATGCTGAAGACCCTGACGCCCGAGGAAGAGGGGGCATAGAGTTTGACCGGGTTTAAGGGAAAACACCCGACCCGTCTTGGCCGGGCTTGACCCGGCCATCCCCTTGGCGCCGCCTAATCCAATGTTTCCAATGACTTTTCGGCCCTGCCCCATCGACCCCCGGGTCAAGCCCGGGGGCGACGGCCGCCAAAGCAATATCGTTAAAGTCTGATTTTGCCCCCTCCCACCGGGAGAGGGGGCATCGCGTCGGGCAAAAGCCTGTTTGGCCCCTCGCCTAGGCCTGCATCCGGGCGCGGAAATAGGCGATGGTGCGTTCCAGCCCTTCTTCCAGCGTCACCTTCGGCGTCCAGCCCAGCGTTTCCTTGGCCAGGGTGATGTCGGGGCGGCGCTGCAACGGATCGTCGGCGGGCAGCGGCTGGAACACGACGCCGGATTTCGATCCGACCATCTCCACCACCATCTCGGCCAGTTCACGCACCGTCATTTCGCGCGGATTGCCGATATTGATCGGGCCGGTGACATCGTCGCCGGTCGCCATCAGGCGCAGGAAGCCTTCGATCAGATCGTCAACGAAGCAGAAGCTGCGGGTCTGGCTGCCGTCGCCATAAAGGGTGATCGGACGGCCTTCCAGCGCCTGGACGATGAAGTTTGACACCACCCGGCCATCGTCGGGATGCATCCGCGGCCCATAGGTGTTGAAGATGCGAGCAACCTTGATCCGCAACCCGTGCTGACGCCAGTAATCGAAGAACAGGGTTTCGGCGCAGCGCTTGCCTTCGTCATAGCAGGCGCGCGGGCCGATCGGATTGACGCTGCCGCGATAATTTTCGGTCTGGGGGTGAACTTCGGGATCGCCATAGACCTCGGAGGTCGAAGCCTGGAAGATCTTCGCGCCGACCCGCTTGGCCAGCCCCAGCATGTTGATCGCGCCGTGAACGCTGGTCTTGGTGGTCTGAACCGGATCGCGCTGGTAATGCACCGGCGAGGCCGGACAGGCGAGATTGTAAATCTCGTCCACTTCGACATAGAGCGGGAAGGTGACGTCATGGCGCATCAGCTCGAAATACGGATTGCCGAGCAGATGAGCGATGTTGTCCTTGGTCCCGGTGAACAGATTGTCGGCGCACAGGACGTCGCAGCCTTCGTCGAGCAGACGCTCGCACAGATGTGACCCCAGAAAGCCCGCGCCGCCGGTAACCAGAACCCGCTTGCGACCATATTTCATCACTTTGTGCCCTTTCGTCCGGAACTCCGTTTTCTAAGGGACGCGAAGGACGATGACAAGGCGCATCCACGAGAGGGGATCGAAAGAGTTGCGGACGGTGTGCTATAGAAACACTCTGGCCTGATCGGGAACCGCTTTCTTCGGCACGCGGTTCCGCCGCGGAGTGGGATGCTTTGAGCGAACGTGAATCCATGGAATTCGATGTCGTGATCGTCGGCGGAGGCCCGGCGGGTCTGACCGCGGCGATCCGGTTGAAGCAGATCGATCCCGATCTCACCGTCTGCGTCCTGGAAAAAGGATCGGAGATCGGCGCGCACATCCTGTCCGGTGCCGTGCTGGAACCGCGCACCCTGGCCGAGCTGTTCCCCGACTGGCGAGAGCGCGGCGCACCGCTGCACACTCCCGCCAGCGACGATTCATTCTATTATCTGACCGAAAGCCGGGCGATCCGGCTGCCGACGCCGCCGACGATGAACAATCACGGCAATTACATCATCTCGCTCGGCAATTTCGCCCGCTGGCTGGCGACCCAGGCCGAGGCGCTGGGGGTCGAGATTTTCGCGGGCTTTGCCGCCGCCGAGGTGTTGTACGACGAATCCGGCGCGGTCCGGGGCGTTGCCACCGGCGACATGGGGGTCGGCAAGGATGGCGAGCCCGGCCCCAACTTCACCCCCGGCGTTGAATTGCTGGCCCGCCAGACCCTGTTCGCCGAGGGCTGCCGCGGCAGCCTGACCAAGACCTTGTTCGAACGGTTCGATCTGCGCCGCGAGTGCGATGTCCAGACCTATGGCATCGGCATCAAGGAATTGTGGGAAATCGATCCCGCCCAGCACCATCCCGGCAAGATCGTTCACTCGGTCGGCTGGCCGATGGATGCCAAGACCTATGGCGGAGCCTTCCTCTACCATCTCGAAGACAATCAGGTCGCGGTCGGCTTCGTTGTCGGGCTGGATTACGCCAACCCGCATCTGTCGCCGTTCGACGAGTTCCAGCGGTTCAAGACCCATCCGGCGATCCGCCCGACCTTCGAAGGCGGACGGCGGATTTCCTATGGTGCCCGCGCTTTGTCCGAGGGCGGATTGCAATCGATCCCCAAGCTGACCTTCCCCGGCGGCGCGCTGATCGGCGATACCGCCGGTTTCCTCAACGTCCCCAAGGTCAAGGGCACCCATACCGCGATGAAATCGGCGATGGTCGCGGCCGAGGCGGTGGCCAAGGCATTGGGCAGCGGCGCGGCTCCCTCGGGCGATCTCAGCGATTATCCCGCCGCCCTGCGGCAAAGCTGGCTGTGGGACGAGTTGTACCGCGCCCGCAACGTCCGCCCCAGCTTCCACTGGGGTCTGTGGGGTGGTCTGGCCTATTCCGCCTTCGATTATGAAATTCTGCGCGGCCGCGCGCCGTGGACGCTGAAGCACCGGGCCGATCATCTCGCGCTCGGCAAGGCCGCCGATTATCCGGCGATCGCCTATCCCAAGCCGGACGGCATCGTCAGCTTCGACAAGCTGTCCAGCGTGTTCATCTCGAACACCAATCACGAGGAGAACCAGCCGTCGCATCTGAAGCTGACCGATCCCGCCATTCCGGTTTCGGTCAATCTGCCGCTGTATGATGCGCCCGAGCAGCGTTACTGTCCGGCCGGGGTCTATGAGATCGTGGCCGCGACCGACTCCGCCCCACCCCGCCTTCAGATCAACGCGCAGAATTGCGTGCATTGCAAGACCTGCGACATCAAGGATCCGACCCAGAACATCACCTGGACGGTTCCCGAAGGTGGCGGTGGACCCAACTACCCCAACATGTAAAGCTGGGGACAGACATCAGCAGGGATCGGTGCCGTCGCTGTTCGGCGGCACCCTCCCCTAGGAAGCCATCCATGCGGAAACGGTGCATCAACAGAACACCGCCGGCCCTGGCCTTGGCGGCGGCGTTGGCGGCAGCGAGCCTGACGGCCTGCAACACACCGACGGGTCCCGTGCCGTCTTCGACCAGTACGACGGCCCACGAACCCAGCGGCCTGGGTGCCTATATGGCCGGGCGGTTCGCCTATGCCCATGGCGACACCCGCGCCGCCGCTCAATTGCTGTCGGTCGCCGCCGCCGCCGACCGCGACAATACCGAATTGCAGCAGCTCGCCTTTACCCTGCTGCTCGCCGAGGGACGGCTCGACGAGGCCGCGCCGCTGGCTGAACGGCTGTTGCTGATCGACGAGGAAGCGCCGCTGCCGACGATGCTGTTGGGCATCCGCGCCGCGTCGAAGGGCGATTTTGCCGCCGCGCAAAAGCGGTTCGAGACGATGCCGCGCAAGGGGTTGAACGCCTTTCTCGCGCCCTTGATGCTGGCCTGGAGCCGTGAAGGCCAGGACGATCCCGACGGCGCCCTGGCTCTGCTGGCGCCCAGTGGAGCCGCCGCCGCCTTCGCCCCGGTGTTCGAACTCCACGCCGGGATGGTCGCCGATCTGGCCGGGCGTCCGGCCGAGGCCGAGCGTCATCTCCGCGCCGCGCTGGAGGCACAGAGCAGTCTGCGCGCCGTCGAAACCGCCGGAGCCTTTTTCCAGCGCAGCGGCCGCCTCGACGAGGCCCGGGCGCTGTATACCCGCTATCATGCCGGGCAGCCCGACCGCTCGCTGTTCGACGGCGAGCGCGCCTTGAAGGCCGGAAGCAACGTTCCGCGCTCGGTCACCAGTGCCGGAGACGGGTTGGCCGAATCGCTGTTCGACACCGCCTCTCTGGCCCGTCAGGGCGGGGCCAACGATCTGGCCCTGGTGTTCGCCCGACTGGCGCTGGGGATACGGCCGAACTTCCCGTTATGCCAATTGCTGCTGGCCGACGTGCTGAGCCGTCAGGGACGGCTGGACGAGGCCGAGCCGATCTATCACGCGATCGACCCCGCCTCTCCGGCGGCCGATTATGCCAAGCTGAGGCTGGCGGTTAATTTCGACGAAGCGGGCCGGACCGAGGACGCGATCGCCGAACTGCGCCGTCTGATCGAGCTGCGGCCAGAGGGCTATGACGCCCCGATGACGCTGGGCGATGTCTATCGCACCCACAAACGCTTTGCCGAAGCGGCCGAGGCTTATGATCTGGCCCTGCGCCGCGCCACGCCCGAGGGAACCGCGCCCAATCCCCAGCTTTGGCCGCTTTATTACGCCCGCGGCATCGCGCTGGAACGTTCGGGGCAATGGCCCCGCGCCGAGGCCGATTTCCTCCAGGCGCTGCGGCTAAAGCCCGAACAGCCCGACGTGCTGAATTATCTGGGCTATAGCTGGGTCGATCAGGGCATCAATCTTGAAGAAGGCCGCTCGCTGCTGGAGCGGGCGGTGCGGCTGCGCCCCAATGACGGGGCCATCGTCGATTCGCTGGGCTGGGCGCTGTACCGGCTGGGCGATTTCGCCGGTGCGGTCAAGTATCTCGAACGCGGCGTCGAGCTGAAACCCGAAGACCCCACCGTCAACGAACATCTGGGCGACGCCCTGTGGCGCAGCGGCCGTATCGACGAAGCCCGCTTCCAGTGGCAACGGGCGTTGACCCTAAATCCCGAGCCGGAACAGATCGAGGCGCTGAAAGCCAAGGTCTCGTCCGGCCAGCTTCCACCCCTGACCGCCAAGTGACCCGCATGACCGAACGTTTTGTTACCGTCGAGGCCCCGGCCAAGGTCAATCTGACCCTTCTCGTGACCGGAAAGCGCCCCGACGGCTATCACCTGCTCGACTCGCTGGTGGCGTTTGCCGGAATCGGCGACACCATCACCGCCCGGCCCGCCGACGGCCTGACCCTGATCGTCGATGGCCCCACCGCCGCCAGCCTGCCCGAGGGCGAAAACATCGTCATCAAGGCCGCCCGCCTGCTGGCCGAGGCGGCGGGTGTTCCGCTCGCCGCCGAAATCCACCTGACCAAGCGTCTGCCGGTCGCCGCCGGGATCGGCGGCGGGTCCGCCGATGCCGCCGCGACCCTAAACGCGCTGTCGCGTCTGTGGCAGATCGACCTGCCGCCCGAGCAGATGCGGGCGCTGGCCCTGTCGATCGGGGCCGATGTCCCGGTCTGTCTGGTCGGACGGCCGACCCGGATGGAAGGCGTCGGCGAGGTGCTGACCCCCGCCCCCGCTTTGCCCCCGTCCTGGCTGGTGCTGGTCAACCCGCTGGTGCCGCTGTCAACGCCGTCGGTGTTCAAGGCCCGCACCGCGTCCTTCTCGACTCCCGATCCGCTGACCCACGCCCCCGCCGACGCCCAGGCTTTGGCCGAGGCTCTGACGGTCCGGCGCAACGATCTGACCGCCCCCGCGATCGCCCTGTTGCCGCTGGTCGGCGAGATGCTGGCGGCGATTGCCGCCCAGCCGGATTGTCTGCTGGCGCGGATGTCGGGATCGGGTGCGACCTGTTTCGGCCTGTTCGCCGACGAGGCCGCCGCCCGCACCGCCGCCGCCGCTCTGTCCGCGCACCAGCCCGGCTGGTGGGTTGCTCCGGCTCCGTTGCTGGGATGAGCGAGCTTCCCCCCGACGCCCCCTTCTGGGAAACCAAGGCGCTGCAAGATCTCAGCCGCGCTGAATGGGAAAGCCTGTGCGACGGCTGCGGCCGCTGCTGTCTGCACAAGCTGGAAGATGCCGATACCGGCGAAATCCATTACACCAACGTCGCCTGCCGATTGCTCGATCTCGGCAAATGCGGGTGCCGCGATTATGCCAATCGCTGGCAACACGTCCCCGACTGCATCCAATTGTCGGCGGTGGTGATTGGCGACCTGGTCTGGCTGCCCTCGACCTGTGCTTACCGGCTGCTGGCCGAGGGAAAGCCGTTGGCGTGGTGGCATCCGCTGGTGTCGGGCGATCCCAACAGCGTCCATCGCGCCGGGATTTCGGTGCGTGGCCGCGCCGTGCCCGAGGGCCGGGCAGGGCCGCTTGATCATCATATTGTTGTCTGGCCCGCCTGACCGCGCTTTCGGTCTAATCCCATCGTTTGACAGGCTTCGTCGAAATGGGGATGATATCGCCGCAGGCAGTCGAGGCGCGCATCCTCTCGGGCGGTCATCGCCCGGGGCAGCTTTCGCAAGTCATTCGGGGAGCGGCATGGCCAAATCAGTTTTGATCGTTGAAGACAACGAATTGAACATGAAGTTGTTCAACGATCTTCTCCAGGCCAACGGTTACAAAACCCTCCAGACCAAAGACGGGCGCGAAGCGGTCGATATCGCCCGCGCCAACCGCCCCGACCTGATTTTGATGGATATCCAGTTGCCCGAGATTTCCGGGCTGGAAATCACCCGGATTCTGAAGGACGACCCCGAGTTACGCTCGATCCCGGTGATTGCGGTCACCGCCTTTGCGATGAAGGGGGATGAGGAGAAAATCCGCGAAGGCGGCTGTGAGGGCTATATTGCCAAGCCGATTTCCGTCGCGAACTTTCTCCAGACCGTCGCCCGCTTTCTCGATTAAGAGGACCCTGCCGGATCAGAGTCCGGCGGCCCGCTTGGCCCCATCGAGCAGACCTTCGGAAATCTGAAGATTAACGTTGATCAGGGTGTTCAGGGTCTCGTCCGGGATCGTGACCCCGTTGCTTAAGGTTCTGGTGGCAACGAAATCGGACAGGCGGAGCAGATTGCCCCGCGCGGTTTCGGTCAAGGTTGCTTCGGGATGAGCGGCAATCGTGCGAATCGCGGTCCAGACGTGAAGATTGTTGTCGAGAGCCGACGCCAGTTGCCCCGGATCGCGCTTTTCGCGGGCGTGATCGAGCAGCAAAGCGGCCTCCGCCAAGCTCTGGGCCTCGAGTTCGGGCAGGGACACAGTGGGTTCGTCCGACATGACGGCACCTCGGTTGCGCGATGAGATTAAACGGACAGGTCATGGCGCCTATATCCAAACCTGTCCTTTCGTCATAATAGTCCGCTTTCGGTGCAAAGTCACGATCGGGCTTGGAGCGAAGCCGTGAGCGTATCTACCCCCCTCTTCCTTCCCGACGAAGACGCAACCCGCCGCCTGGGCCAGGGGCTGGCGGCGCTGGCGCGGCCGGGCGATGTGATCGCGCTGCATGGTGGCCTGGGGGCGGGAAAAAGCACCCTGGCCCGCGCCTTCATCCGCGCGCTGACCAGCCCCGACGAAGAGGTGCCCAGTCCGACCTTCACCCTGGTTCAGGTCTATGATAGTTCCTCGGGCCCGCTGTGGCATTTCGACCTCTACCGGCTGGACCGGCCAGACCACGCCTTTGAACTGGATATCGAGGATGCCTTTGCCGAGGGCATCTGCCTGATCGAATGGCCGGATCGGCTGGGGCCGCTGCTGCCCGCCGCCCGTCTCGACCTCCGGCTGGACGAAGCCGAAAACGAGGGAAGCCGTCGCGCCCACCTGACCGCCACCGGCTCCTGGGCCGACCGTATCGGAGAGCTTTGCCTGTGACCGCCGACACCATCACCCCCCGCGAGTCCCTGATCCGCGCCTTTCTCGCCCGCCACGGCTGGGGCGAGGCCGAGCGCGGCACCCTGGCGGGCGATGCCAGCTTCCGCCATTACGACCGGCTGCGGCGCGGAAGTGAAACGGCGGTGCTGATGGACGCGCCGCCGCCCCAGGAAGATGTCCGTCCCTTCGTCGCCCTGGCCCGGCATATCGAGAGCCTGGGTCTGTCGGCCCCCCGCCTGCTCGGGGTGGACGAGGTCAACGGCCTGCTGCTGCTCGAGGATCTGGGCGACCGCACCTACACCCGCTGTCTTGCCGCTGGCGAAGACGAAACCGCGCTCTATGCCCTGGCCACCGACGTTCTGGCCGAGATCACCGCCCGGCCCGATGCGATTCCGCCCGGCCTGCCCCGCTATGACGACGAGCGCCTGTTGACCGAAGCGGCGTTGCTGACCGACTGGTATTATCCGGCGGTAACCGGCTCTCCCCTCCCCGCCCCCCAGCGCGAGGAATATCTGGCGATCTGGCGCCGGTTGTTCCCGCTCGCCCGGCTGGCACCGGAAACCCTGGTTCTGCGCGATTTCCACGTCGACAATCTGATGCGGCTGAACCGGCCCGGTCTGGCCGGATGCGGCCTGCTCGATTTCCAGGACGCGGTTGCCGGTCCCGCGACCTATGACCTGATGTCGCTGCTGGAGGATGCCCGCCGCGACATCGACCCGCTGTTGATCGAGCGGATGAAACAGCGCTGGCTGGCGCGGGTCGGCGGGCTGGACCGGGTCAGCTTCGAAGCCTCGTGGGCGGTGATGGCGGCGCAACGCCACGCCAAGGTGATCGGCATCTTCACCCGGCTGGCCCGGCGCGACGGCAAGCCGCTTTATCTCGGCCACATTCCTCGACTCTGGCGGCTGATGACCGCCACCCTGGCCCATCCCGCTTTGTCGGAGTTGGCGGCGTGGCTCGAGCGGACGATCCCGGCCGACCGCCGCACCGTGCCGACGCCATGACCGCGCCGTTCTCCCACGCGATGGTGCTGGCCGCCGGGCTGGGGCTGCGGATGCGGCCGATCACCCTGACCATTCCGAAACCGCTGGTCCCAGTGGCGGGGCGGACGATGCTCGACCGCGCCCTGGATGCCCTCGATGCCGCCGGGGTCAGCCAGATCGTCGTCAATTGCCACTGGCTGGGCGAGAAAATCCGCGACCACCTCGCCGGACGGCCCGAGATCGTGCTGTCGCCCGAGGATGAGTTGCTGGAAACCGGGGGCGGCGTCACCCATGCCCTTCCCCATCTCGGCGACGCGGCGTTCTTCGTCGTCAATGCCGACATTTTATGGACCGAGGGCGCGGTTCCGGCGCTGGAACGGCTGCGCGCCGCCTGGGACGATTCCCGGATGGACGCGCTGTTGCTGCTCCACCCCACCGCGACGGCGGTCGGCCATGACGGGCCGGGCGATTTCTTCCTCGAGCCTGACGGGCGGCCCCGCCGCCGGGGCGACGCGACCCGCGCCCCCTACCTGTTCACCGGGGTGCAGAGTCTCCACCCCCGTCTGTTCGAGGGCGCGCCGTCGGGCCGCTTTTCGCTCAACGTCCTCTACGACCGCGCCCTGGCGCGGGGACGGCTGGCCGCAATCGTCCATGACGGCGGCTGGTTCCATGTCGGCACCCCCGAGGCCCTCCCCGCCGTCGAGGCGCGGCTGCGCGACGTCCAAACGACCTCCGGCGCGGCATCGGACACGCGCTGAGGCAAAGGAAGACGGGGGATTGAGGGATCGGCTGGCTTCCCGCGCCGGAACGCGACGGCCCAAAAGCAAAAAGGCCTAGCCGGATAACTGGCTAAGCCTTTGAAAAATCTTGGTGGAGCCGAGCGGGATCGAACCGCTGACCTCCTCGTTGCGAACGAGGCGCTCTCCCAACTGAGCTACGGCCCCTCAAGGAAGCCGGAAATTAATCAAAGCCCGCGGCGCTGTCAATGGCCGACTTTAATCTTTTCGCAGCGAGGCCGATCAGGCCGGACTTGCCATGCGGGGGCAGCGCGGAGTACCTGTGAACGATGTCTTCCGCACCATCCCCCCTCGCTCCGCCGCTCGGCTCCGTCCAGACCTGGGTGTTCGATCTCGACAATACCCTGTACCCGGCCTCGTCGAGCCTGTTTCCCCAGATCGACCAGAGGATGCGGCGGTTCATCGCCGAACTGCTGGATCTGGACGATCAAGACGCCTACACGCTGCAAAAGCGCTATTACCGCGAATACGGCACCACCCTGTCGGGCCTGATGCAGGTTAACGGTGTCGATCCCGACCGGTTCCTCTCTTACGTCCACGATATCGACCATTCGGTGCTGGTGCCCGACCTTCGACTGGCGGCGGTGCTGGAACGGCTACCGGGGCGCAAGCTGATCTTTACCAACGGCTCGGAACGCCATGCCGAGGCGGTGCTGGAGCGGCTGGGCATCGCGCATCGGTTCGAGGCGGTGTTCGACATCCGCGCCGCCAATTTCATTCCCAAGCCGCAGCCGCATGGCTATCTGCGCCTGATCGAACGCTTTGGCGTCGATCCCAAAGGCGCGCTGATGGTCGAGGACATCCATCGCAATCTGCGCCCCGCCGCCGTGCTGGGGATGCGGACCCTGTGGATTCGCGAAGACGACCATCCCGACGGCCCGATTCCGCCCCAGGACGTGTCCGACCTGTCGCACGTCGATTACGTCACCGACGATTTGGTGTCCTGGCTCGAAGCGTCGGTGTAGACGATCTCGATCACCTCCAGGGTCTCGATCCCGCCCGGAGTGCGCAGTTGGACCAGATCGCCCACGCTCGCTTTGTGCAGGGCGCGGGCGACCGGCGACACCCAGCTGATCAGCCCCTTGTCCATGTCGGCCTCATCGACGCCCACCAGGGTTACGGTGATTTCCTGGTCGCGCGAATTGGCATAGGTGACGGTCGCGCCGAAATAGACCCGGTCATGCCGGGTTTGAAGCGCCGGATCGACCACCACCCCGCTCTCGATCCGCCGGGTCAGAAAGCGAATGCGGCGGTCGATCTCGCGCAGACGCTTCTTTCCATACAGATAATCGCCGTTTTCCGAACGATCGCCATTGCCCGCCGCCCAGGACACGATTTCGACCACGCGCGGCCGCTCTGTCCGCAGCAGATGGTCGCGCTCGGCCTTCAGTGCCGCATAGCTCTGCGGCCGCATGTAATTCTTCGTCCCCGCCGGAAGACCGGCCGGGGCCTCGTCCTGATCGTCGTCATCGCCGCCGCTGTCTTCGCGGGTAAAGGCTTTGCTCATTATCATGTCCCTCAATCGCCGGGCGCTCGTTCCACTCGCTGGGCTCTCGCGCCATGAGGCGCGGGCGCTCAACGCGTCCGTCGCTGACGCTCCGTATCATGTCCCTCAATCGCCGGGCGCGTCCTCCGGACGCTGGGCTCTCGCGCCATGAGGCGCGGGCGCTCAACGCGTCCGTCGCTGACGCTCCGTATCATGTCCCTCAAATCGCCGGGCGCTGGTTTCGGTCAGGCCTTGACCCCGGCTCCGACTGCCGCCGGGGCGGTGGGGTCAAGCGGCCAGCGCGGCCGCGGCGCGAAATCAAGATCGTCGATCAGCCCAAGGCGGAAGCGTTCGATCCCGGCCCAGGCGATCATCGCCGCATTGTCGGTGCACAGCCGCAGCGGCGGCGCCAGCAATTCCAGCCCGGATTCCTCGCCGACACGGGCCAGGGTCTGACGCAGCAGGGTATTGGCGGCGACTCCGCCCGACACCACCAGATGCCGCCCCTCGGGCCAGCGGGCGCGGAATTGAGCGGCGGCGCGGGTGACACGGTCGGCGATCGCTTCGGCCACCGCCGCCTGGAAACCGGCGCTGACATCGGCGGCATCCTGGGCCGACAGCGGCTGGGGCAGGCTTTCGATCAGCAAACGAACCGCATTCTTGAGGCCCGAGAAGCTGAAATTGCAATCGGGACGGCCCTTCATCGGACGCGGCAGGGCAAAACGGGTGGGATCGCCCCCCGCCGCCGCCCGTTCCAGTGCCGGACCGCCGGGATAGCCGAGTCCGGCCATCTTCGCCACTTTATCGAACGCCTCGCCCGCCGCGTCGTCGATGGTGGTGCCGAGGCGGCAATAGCGCCCGACCCCTTCGACCGCAAGCAACTGGCAATGCCCGCCCGACACCAGCAGCAGCAGATACGGGAAGTCGAGTCCGCTGGTCAGCCGTGCAGTCAACGCATGGCCCTCCAGATGATTGATCGCCAAAAAAGGCTTGTCAGCCGCCAGGGCAATCGCCTTGCCGGTCATCACGCCGACGATCACCCCCCCGATCAGACCGGGGCCGCCGGTGGCGGCAACCGCGTCAAGGTCGGAAAAAGCGCATCCGGCTTCGGCCATCGTCTCGGCAATCAAGCGATCGACATGGTGAAGATGAGCGCGGGCGGCGATTTCCGGCACCACGCCCCCATAGGGGCGGTGGTCGTCGAGCTGCGACAAAACCCGTTCGGCCAGCACGGTTCGGCTGTCCGTCACCAGGGCGGCGGCGGTCTCATCGCAACTTGTCTCGATTCCCAGAACCAGCAAGACGTAAATCCCTTTGCAGAGCGCAGCACGACTTACTACAACAATGGGACCATGACAGCAAAACCCAACACCCAACCGACCATCAGAATTGGCACCCGCGGTTCGCCGCTGGCGCTGGCGCAGACCTACGAGACCCGCGAGCGGTTGGCCGCCGCGTGGCCGGACCTGGCCCAGCCTCCGGTGGGAGGGGTGGATCCGGTCGAGATCGAGGTCATCAAGACGACCGGTGACATGGTCCTGGACCGGCCATTGTCGGAAATCGGCGGCAAGGGGTTGTTCACCCGCGAGCTCGACGAAGCGATGCTCGACGGTCGCATCCGTATTGCCGTTCACTCCATGAAGGACGTGCCGACCTATCTGCCCGACGGCATCATCCTGCCCTGCATCCTGCCGCGCGAAGACGTGCGCGACGCGTTCATCTGCCTGAAGGCCAAATCCATTGCCGATCTGCCCGCCGGTTCGGTGATCGGCTCGTCCTCGCTGCGCCGCGGCGCTCAGATCCTCAACCGCCGCCCCGACCTGAAAGTGGTCAACTTCCGCGGCAACGTCCAGACCCGGATGCGCAAGCTTGAAGAAGGCGTGGTCGATGCCACCCTGCTGGCGATGGCCGGCATGCGTCGGCTGGGGCTGGAGAAGCACATCACCGGCTCGATCGAGACCGAGGACATGCTGCCGGCGGTGGCCCAGGGCGCGATCGGCATCACCTGCCGCGCCGATGACGAAGAGGCTCTGCGCTATCTCGAACCGCTCAACTGTAAGGATTCCTTCGACCGCGTCGCGGCCGAGCGGGCGTTCCTGACCAAGTTGGACGGCTCGTGCCGCACTCCGATCGCGGCTCTGGCGACGCTGGACGGCGATCAGATGTTCTTCCGTGGCCTGATCGTCAGCCCCGACGGCAAGACCGTCCATTCGACCTCGCGCACCGGCACCCGTGCCGACGGCGTGGCGATGGCGATCGATGCCGCCGAGGAATTGTTCAAGGCCGCCGGGCCTGGCTTCTTTGACTTCATGACCAGCTAGTCGGCCATGCTCCAGGCTCTGGTCACACGTCCGAAAGAAGATGCGGAACCGGTCTCCCGCGCGTTGACCGATCGCGGTTTTGCCGTGATGACCGAGCCGTTGCTGACGATCGAGCCGGTTCCTGGAGCCACGGTCGATACGACCGGGCTCCAGGGCCTGCTGGTCACCAGCGCCAACGGAGCGCGCGCCTTGGCTCGTCTGCTGCCCGACCGGACCCTTCCGGTCTGGGCGGTCGGCGACGGCTCGGCACGGGTCGCCCGCGATCTGGGGTTCGTTTCGATTGAATATGCCGGTGGCGATGTCGGCAGCCTGACCAATCTGGTCCTCGACCGCGTCGATCCCACCAAAGGCCCACTGCTGCACGCGGCGGGCGAGACCGTCGCGGGCGATTTATGCGGCGTCCTCAACGCGCGCGGCTATGACGTCCGCCGCGAAGTGCTGTACCGCGCCGTAACCGCCACCACCCTCTCACCCGAGCTATGCCGAGCGTTGCACGCAGGCGAGATTGATCTCGCGCTGTTTTTCTCTCCCCGCACTGCCGCCACTTTTGCTACCCTGATTAACGATGCGGGGCTGGGGGAAAAGCTTGCCCGCATTCAAGCCTATGGCCTGTCGGGGAATGTCACGGCCAAATTAAGAGAATTGCCCTGGGCCGCCTTGCACAAGGCGGCCGAACCCACCCTGG
The DNA here is from genome assembly GCF_000442515.1 of Magnetospirillum fulvum MGU-K5. GTDB lineage: Bacteria > Pseudomonadota > Alphaproteobacteria > Rhodospirillales > Magnetospirillaceae > Phaeospirillum > Phaeospirillum fulvum_B. Next base: position 21,087 of record NZ_AQPH01000037.1, read on the forward strand.
CTGCCCTGTTGGCGGCCGTCGACGAGAATGGACGCCCTTCATGACGCAAGAGTCCTCCGCAGAGCCCAGTGACCGGACGGCAGCGCCGACCGAGACCCGGCGCTCGTCCGGCGCGGGCAAGGTGATCGCGCTGCTGCTGGTGCTGCTGTTGGCGGTTGGCGGCTGGGCGAGCTTTCCGCTCTGGCGCGAAATGGCGGGTTTCCCGGCCCAGGACGGGGAGCTGGCTGCCGTCCGCGCCGCTCAGACCGCCTTGGCCAACCGTCTGAACCGCCTCGAAGCCAGCCTGGGGCAGGTGAGCGCGCTGGAACAGAAAGTCGCCGCCGTCGAAACCCAGTCTCAGGTCCCCGCCCAGTTGACCGCCGATATCGAATCGCTGGCCCGGCAGATCGAGACCTTGCGCAAGAACGCGGTTGACGGTCCGGCGGTCGCCCGCCTCCCCGCCGAGGTCGATGCGCTGTCCAAGCAGGTCGAGACGCTGCACAAGACCGCCGCCGATGCCGCGACCCTGCTGCGCCTTTATGACCGGCTCGATCAGACCGACGCCGCCGTTCGCGACATGAAGACCAAGCAGGCCTCGGCCTCGGGTCTGCTGCTGGCCGTCGGGCAATTGCGCGAAACGGTCGATCGCGGCCTGCCCTTCGATGCCGAATTGCGCACCGTCAAGGTGCTCGCCGCCGACGATGCCGAGGTGCTGACCGCGCTGGAGACGATCCGTCCCTTCGCCGCCGCCGGCATCCCGACCCGGTTCGCCCTGCTCGGCCGTTTGGAGCATCTGGCTCCGGAAATCGTCCGCGCCGAATTGTTGCCCGCCGAACAGGGCTGGAGCCGCCGCGCCGCCGACCGGGTGCTGTCGCTGGTGTCGATCCGGCGCGAAGCCGGGCTGGTCGCCGGTAACGACGCCACCGCGATCGTCGCCCGCGCCGAATCCGACCTGAACAGCGGCGATCTCTCCGGGGCCGTCGCCGAAATCGACCTCTTGGTCTATGGACCGGCCGAAGCCGCCGCCCCGTGGGCCGGGCAGGCCAAGGCCCGGCTGGCCGCCGACAAGGCCTTGTCGGAACTGACCGCCCATAGCCTAGCCCTTGCCGGGGTGCGGCCATGAGACGGCTGGTCGGGTTTCTCCTCTTCACCGCTCTGCTGGTGATGGCGGCCGTCTGGCTGGCCGATCAGCCCGATGAAATCACCATCCGCTGGCAGGGCTGGCGCATCGACACCAAGGCCCCGATCCTGCTGCTGGGCCTGTTGTTCGTGGCCAGCTTCGCCGTCGGCCTGGGCCGGATGGCCCGCTCTGTCGTCGGGGCCCCCGGTCGGTTGTCCGGGGCGCGCCAGACCAAGCGGACGCTAAAGGGCTATCGCGCCTTGTCCGAAGGACTGGCGGCGGTCGCCACCGGCGACACCCGTCGGGTGGCCCGGCTGGCCCATCAGGCCGAGAAGCTGTTGAAGGACCCGTCGCTGACCGGCCTCCTCAGCGTTCAGGCGGCGCGGATGGGCGGCGACGAAAGCGAGCTGCGGGCCCGCTTCGAAACGATGCTGACCCGGCCGGAAACCGCGTTTCTGGGCCTCAAGGGGCTGACCGATCTGGCGCTCCGCCGGGGCGAACGCGACCATGCCCGCGATTATGCAGCGCGGGCTCTGGCGTTGCAGCCCTCGGCCGAAGGCTTGGCGGCGACCCTGTTCGATCTTCAGGCCGAAGCCGGTCTGTGGGCCGAAGCCGAAATCACCCTCAGCGTGGCGCGGCGCTATCGCACCATGCCGACCGAGGAACTGGCGCGGCGGCGGGCGCAGATTCTCTATGCCCGGGCCCAGGCCGCCGAAGATCGCGGCAACCGGGTCGAGGCGCTCGATCTCGCTTTGGCGGCGCGCAAGGCCGATCCGTCCTTCATCCCCGCCGTGGTTCTCGCCGTCGAAATCCTGCGGCGGCGTGGCAAGGAACGTAAGGCGAGCCAGATGGTTCAGGCCGCGTTCCGGATTGCGCCGCATCCGGCCCTGGTCGCCGCCTGGATCGCGTTTGGTCCCAACGACACCCCGCTGGAGCGGGTCAAACGGGTCCAGCGTCTGGTCGAAGTCAATCAATCCTCCTCCGAAGGTCAGCTTGCCCTTGCCGAAGCGGCGCTGGATGCCAAGCTGTGGGGTCAAGCCCGCACCCGTCTGACCCAGGCTCTGGAAGAACGGCCCAGTCACCGCGTGCTGACCCTGCTGGCCCGGCTGGAGCGTGAGGAAAACAAGGACGAAAAGGCGGCCCTGGCTTGGCTGGCGAAGGCTGGTGCCCTCGCTCCCGATCCGGTGTGACCGCGCACCGTCCGACGTGACCCGGCGGGAGCGTTTTTCGGAGTCTCCGATGATGAGAGTCTCTGCTCTCCGCCTGTGTTTTGCGCCCCCGGTCCCCCCCGGGTGGCGGGCCGCTAAGATTCCATGCATCTTCTCGCGGTTCAGGCCGGCACCCTTCCCGATGGTAACGACGCCGTCGATCTTGGTCAGAGTCCGGCCGAGATCGTCATCCTGTCGGCTGCCGATACCGATCTTGCCTGTCTGGCCAAGGCCTGGCAGGGCGGTCCCGGCGGGCTGCGTCTCGCCAACCTGATGCGGCTGGGCCACAACCTTTCGGTTGATCTGTATGTCGAGCAGGTGATCGAGCGGGCGCGGTTGGTCGTGGTGCGTCTGCTCGGCGGCCGGGCCTATTGGCCCTATGGGGTGGAGCAGATCGCGGCGGCGGGGCGGCGTAACGGTATCGCCGTCGCCTTCCTGCCCGGCTCGAGCGAGCCCGACCCCGATTTGACCGACGCCTCGACTCTGCCGCCCGAGGCGGTCGAGCGGCTGTGGCGGTATCTGCTGCATGGCGGACCTGACAATGCCAGCGCCTTTCTTGCCTATGCCGGATCGCTGATCGGCCGCCCGGCGGCCTGGGTCGAACCGCATCCGTTGCCGCCTGCCGGACGGCATTGCGCCGATCCCGCCGACGGCCGCCCTCGCGCTTTGCTGGTGTTTTACCGTGCTCTGGTGCTGGCCGCCGATCTGGCCGCGATTGACGCGCTGATTGATGCCCTGCGGGCTGACGGGATGGCGGTCACCGCCCTCTACGTCCACAGCCTGAAGGACCCGATCGGGGCCGGACTGGTCCGGGCCGAGATCGCCGAAACCCCGCCCGATATCATCCTCAACATCACCGGCTTTGCCGTTTCGGCCCCAGGTCGGGCGGCGGCGGGGCCGTTCGGACCGGCTGATTGCCCGGTGCTGCAAGTGATCCTGGGCGGGGGGACCGAGGCAAGCTGGCGGGCGGGACGCGGCGGGCTGGGGCCGCGCGATCTGGCGATGAACGTCTCGTTGCCCGAAATCGACGGCCGTGTCCTCGCCCGCGCCATTTCGTTCAAGGCGCTGATCCGCGACGATGCGACCCAATGTGACATCGCCCATCATGCCCCTGTCGCCGACCGGGTCGCCTTTACCGCGCAGCTGGCGGCCAACTGGGCAAGGCTGCGGCGCAAGCCCGCAGCCGAGCGCCGCATCGCGCTGATTCTCGCCAATTATCCCCACCGCGACGGGCGGCTGGGCAACGGAGTCGGGCTGGACACTCCGGCCGCCGCCGCCGCGATTGTGCAGGCGATGGCGCAAGCGGGCTACGACGTCCCGGCCGCGCCCCAGGACGGTCAGACCCTGATCGCCCAGCTGCTGGAGGGCGTCACCAATGGCGGTGTGGCCGGGCGCGCGGTGCGCGAGACCTTGGCCCTGGACGAGTATCGGGCGTGGTTCGCGACTCTGCCCGCTTCGGTTCGAGACGCGGTGACCGAGGCCTGGGGACCGCCCGAGGCGGACCCGTGGTTTCTCCCCGCAGCGGGAGCTTTCGCCGTTCCGGTGCTGCGCTTCGGTGGCGTGGCGGTCGCGGTCCAGCCCGCCCGTGCCGGGGCGGACGACGCGGCGCGGCGCTATCACGATGCCGATCTGCCGCCGCCGCACCGCTATCTGGCGTTCTATCTGTGGCTGCGCCAGAGTTTCGCCGCCGATGCGATCGTTCATTTGGGCAAGCACGGTACGCTGGAATGGCTGCCGGGTAAGGCGGTCGCACTGTCGGCCACATGCTTCCCCGAACTGACGCTGGGGCCGCTGCCCCACCTTTACCCCTTCATCGTCAACGATCCGGGCGAAGGCACCCAGGCCAAGCGCCGGGCCGGAGCGGTGATCATCGATCATCTGACTCCGCCGCTAACCCGGGCCGAGACCTATGGCCCGCTGCGCGAACTGGAGCGGCTGGTCGATGAATATTACGAAGCGGCGGGGCTTGATCCCCGCCGCCTCGCCGTGCTGCGCCGGGAGATTCTGACGTTGAGCGCGGTGGCGGGGCTGGAGGCCGATCTTGGCATCGACCCGGACGACGATCCCGACGCGGCGTTGAAGAAGCTCGACAACCATCTGTGCGAGTTGAAAGAGCTGCAAATCCGCGACGGGCTGCACATCTTCGGTCAGGCTCCCGAAGGGGCGCAGCGCGACTCGCTGCTGGTGGCGCTGGCCCGGGTGCGCCGGGGCGTGGAGCCGGAAGCGGACTCGTTGACCCGCGCCTTGGCCGCCGATTTGGGGCTGGGATTCGATCCGCTCGATTGCCGCGCCGCCGACCCGTGGACCGGGCCGCGCCCGGCTCCGCTGGCCGACCTCTGTGCCGATCCCTGGCGCAGCGTCGGCGACAGCGTCGAGCGGCTGGAAGCGCTGGCGCTGGCGCTGGTAACGGGCGAGCGGCTCTGCCCACCGGACTGGAGCTGGAGCCGGACCCGGCCGGTGCTGCATTGGATCGAGGCCACGTTACGCCCCACCGTCGCGGCATGTGGCCCGGCCGAGATGGCGGCGCTGCTGGCCGGACTGGACGGGCGCTTCGTCGCGCCCGGACCATCGGGGGCGCCGACGCGGGGCCGTCCCGACGTGTTGCCGACCGGGCGCAATTTTTTCTCGATCGACCCCCGCACCATGCCGACTCCCGCCGCTTGGTCGCTGGTGTGGAAGTCGGTATCGCTGTTGCTGGAACGTCATCTTCAGGATCACGGCGACTGGCCGCGCGCGATGGCGGTGACCGCCTGGGGCACCAGCGCGATGCGGACCGGCGGCGACGATCTGGCCCAGGCGCTGGCGCTGATGGGGGTTCGTCCCCATTGGGAAATCGGCTCGGGCCGGGTCAGCGGCTATGAAATCATGCCCGCTGGCGTGCTCGACCGCCCCCGCGTCGATGTCACCTTGCGGGTGTCGGGGCTGTTCCGCGACGCCTTTCCCGGCCTGATCGATCTGTTCGATGCCGCCGTCCGCGCCGTCGCCCAGTTGGACGAGCCACCCGCAATCAACCCGCTCGCCGCCCGCGTCGCCACCGACCGCGCCCGGCTGGAAGCCTCGGGCCTGTCGCCCGACGAAGCGTTGCGCCGCGCCGCCTATCGGGTGTTCGGGGCCCGGCCCGGAGCCTATGGCAGCGGACTGGAACCGCTGATCGAAGGCGGCGGCTGGGGCCGTCGCGAGGATCTGGCCGCCGCCTATATCGCCTGGAGCGGCTGGGCCTATGGCGGCGGGGTCGATCCCGAAGCCAGCCAGGATTTGTTGACCGACCGGCTGGCCGCGATCGAAGCGGTGGTGCAAAATCAGGACAATCGCGAGCACGATCTGCTCGATTCCGCCGAATACGCCTTGTTCGAAGGTGGGCTGGCCGCTGCGGTCGAAGCGGCATCGGGGCAGGCGCCGGTGGTCTATCATCCCGACCATTCCCGCCCGGACTCGCCCCGGATCAACACGCTCGACGAAGAGATCGCCCGGATCCTGCGCGGGCGGATGGTCAATCCGAAATGGATCGCGGGCGTGATGCGCCACGGCTATAAGGGCGCGGCCGAGATGGCCGCTGGTCTCGATTATCTGCTGGCCTTCGCCGCCACCACCCGCGCCGTCCGCGACCATCACTTCGAACTGGTGGCCCAGGCCTATCTGAAGGACGATGCGGTGCGGGGCTTCCTCGCCGAGGTCAACCCGGCCGCGCTGGACGATATCCGCGCCGCGCTCAGGGCCGCGTTCGAACGCGGCCTATGGCGGCCCCGCGACAACCGCATCTACGACCTGTTCGCCGAGGAGAGCCCCCCGCCATGCTGACCCGCCGCGCCGTGATCCTCGCCCTGCTCGCCTTTGTCGGCTGTGTCGGTGGCTATGTCCTGGCGCATTGGGCCGCCTTCATCCGCTAAAGCTCAGGCGGCGGCGTGGACCGAAACCAGCGGGCAGTCGCAGGGGCTGCGCTCGATCTGCACCGTGCTGTGGTCGATGCCGAAATGCTCGTGCAGTTCTTCGGCCAGTTCAAGCAGGAAGGCATCCGTATTCTCGCTGTTCGGCATCACCAGATGCGCGGTCAGCGCTACCGCGCTGGTGCTGAGCGACCAGATGTGGAGGTCGTGCAAGTCGCTGACGCCGGGCTGATCGAGCAAAAAGGCTTCGACCGCCGCCCGGTCGATTCCAGCCGGAACCGCATCGAGGGCTAGGTCGAGCGAATCGCGGAACAGGCCCCAGGTGCCGATGGCGATGATCACGACGATCGCCAGACCGATCACCGGATCGATCCAGCTCCACCCGGTCAGGGCGATCAGCCCGGCAGCGACGATCACCCCGCCCGAGATCGCGGCGTCGGCGACCATGTGCAGGAACGCGCCCCGCAGATTGAGATCGCTGCTTGCCCCCTTGCGGAACATCAAAGCGGTAACGCCGTTGATCACCAGTCCGACGGCGGCAACCGCCATCACCGGCCCCGCCTCGATCGGGGTGGCTTCGGTCAGCAACCGCCGCACCGCTTCCCACCCGATCGCGCCCAGGCCGAACAGCAACAGCCCGGCATTGCTGAGCGCGGCCAGGATGGTACCGCGTCCCAGTCCATAGGTCAGTCGCCCGGTCGGTCGCCGCCGCGCCAGCGCCATCGCCCCCCAGGCCAGCAACAACCCGGCGACATCGGCGAGGTTGTGACCGGCATCGGCCAGCAGCGCCAACGAGCCAAAGGCGATACCGCAGGCGACTTCGACCAGGACGAAGCCAAGATTGAGGCTGGCTCCGATCGCAAACGCGCTGTTGTGGCTGGGAAGGGAATGGTGGTGATGGTGATGATCGTGACTATGCCCGTGATCGTGGCCCACCGCCCCCTCCTGCAAAAATCAGTCGCATTCGCAATCAAGACTCGGAACCGGCCTCTCCGTCAAGGGCGACGCCGGTCGATGACGGATTTGCGAAAGGTGCATTCCGGAACTCTATTGCATTGAGCCGGACGGCGGCGAGGATTATGCTGCATTGCACAATCCCTCCTGGAGATCTGTTGAGATGACTAATGCCGCTGTTGCCGTTGCGTCGCCTGAACCGGTCCAGACTCTGTCCCTGGCGGGCAAAAAGGGACTGATCATCGGGATCGCCAACCGCCAGAGCATCGCCTATGGCGTCGCCCGCCATGTTCGCGCCTATGGGGCCGATCTGGCGATCACCTACCTCAACGAAAAAAGCGACAAATACGTCCGCCCGCTAGCCGAAGAGGTGAATGCTCCGATCTATCTGCCCTGCGACGTCCGCGAGGAGGGACAGCTTGAAGCGGTCTTCGCCGCGATCACCGAAAAATGGGGCAAGCTCGATTTCGTCATCCACGCCATCGCCTTTGCCAATCGCGAGGATCTGCATGGCCGGGTGGTCGATTGCTCGCGCGACGGCTTTGCCCTGGCGATGGACGTGTCATGCTTCTCGTTCATCCGTTGCGCCAAACTGGCCGAGCCGCTGATGAAAGATGGCGGTTGCCTCGTCACCCTGTCCTATTACGGTGGGCGCAAGGTGGTCGATCATTACAACGTGATGGGGCCGGTCAAGGCGGCACTGGAAAGCACCACCAAATATCTCGCCCACGAATTGGGGCCAAAGGGCATCCGGGTCCTGACCATTTCGCCCGGCCCGCTGCGGACCCGCGCCGCCTCGGGCATCGACCATTTCGACGAATTGCTTGATGCCGCCGCCGCCAAGGCGCCCACCCATCAATTGGCCGATATCGACGATGTCGGATCGTTTGCCGCCTATCTGGTCAGCGATCTCGCCAAATCGGTGACCGGGACCACCCTATTCATCGACGGTGGTGCCCACATCGTCGGCTGATCCCCTCCCCTTGAGCCGGTCCTGGGTGACGGGACCGGCTTACCGGACTACCGATCCGTCCGGGGCAGGCCCCCGCCCATGAAAAACCCCCGCACCGGGGGGAGCGGCGCGGGGGTTTCAGAGGGAGGACTTTTGAGTGGCTGAGGCTCAGAAGCTTATGATGTGACTATGCCATCCAGCGGATTACCGCATCGTGGCGACGGGGTGAGATTTTTGTAATAATTCAAAACAAGGCGGCATTCCACGCGAGGGCTCAACCCTAAGCGAAATGCAGCGCCAGCCAGACCGTCGGCACCATTGGATCGGTCCAATCAACCCGATGGCGGCAATGGGCTGGGATCAACAGATAATCCCCCGCCCCCATCCGCCGCGGCTCGGCTTCCTCGGCAAGGCGCAGCAGCGCAGCCCCCGACACCACCATCACCCATTCTTCCTGATCTTGGTCATACCAAAAACCGGGCGGGCTGGCCTGCCCGGTCGAGACGATCCGTTCGATCCGCAGCCCCGGGCGCGACAGCAGCGGGGTGACCTCTTCCTCGGTCGCAGCGGGTGATATCTCGTCAAACAGGTTTGCGCAGGTCGGCATCAGGGGACCATCGGTACGACACGACAAAAAGAAAGGGCGGCCCAAAGGCCGCCCTTCCCTCAAAACCCAAGCCAGGAAGGCTTAGAACTTCAGCGACAGACCGGTCATGCCGTAGTAGCCGTCGTTCTTGAGCGTGTCCTTGGTGGTGCCAGCCGGGGCGTAGCCATACAGGCCGCTCTCGTAAGCGGCATAACCGACCGAGGCGAGCAGATCGATACCGGCGCTCAGGCTGTACTTGCCCGAAGCCTGGTAGAAATCGATCGTATCATCGCCATGGTTGCGGTAAGTCGCGTTGGTGTCAGCCTTCGCACCCTTGGTCTCGGAGTGGAAGTAGGCGAAGCTGACCGCATACGGGCCGGTCGCATACTGCAAGCCAACGTCGAAGGCCTGACCGCCGAAGTCGAACTTGGTGTTGCCGAGCGGGTTGTTCTTGGTCAGGTCGACCACACCAGTAACGCCACCGTTGAAGCCACCAGTGCCGTTGTTGACGTTGCCGCTGCGGGCAATCGCGTCACGAGCGAGCTGGTACGAACCACCGAGGGTGAAGCCAGCGTAGGACAGCTGGGTGCCGCCCGAATACTGGGTGAAGGTTTCACCAGCCGACAGGATGGTCTGGACCGCACCAGCGGACAGCTTCACGCCGACCGGGCCGATGGTCCGGTTGTAACCGGCACCGACACCGTACGCCTGGGCGCGGGCGTTGCCCTGGGCGCGGTTGTCTTCGGAAATCGCGGTCGGGACATAGGTGGCACCGAGGGTCAGACCACCGAAGACGGGGCTGACGTAGGTGATCTTTTCCGCCTTGTTGTCGGTGATGATCGCGGTGGTGTTGGTCGACGAGCTGTAACCAGCGCGCTGGTTCATGCCCATCACGGCACCCGGCTTCAGGATGGTGTAGTTGCCGGTGGCCATGCCGCCTTCGGAGAAGTTGCTGGCCGCGTCGGGAGCGGAAACGTGCAGCAGGGCCGCGCCGTTCTTCAGGGTGCCGACGAACACCTTACCGAAGCCGCCTTCAACCCAGGCATAGCTGCTGTCGATCAGGTCGGTGGTCTGGTCGGTGTGGCCACCGGCTTCCAACGACACGAACACGCCGACCTTCAGGCCGTTGTCCAGAGCGGTGCTGCCCTGGAACTGAATCTCGTTGTCGCCCTTGATACCGGCGGTGTTGATTCGACCCGCATTGCCATGGCTGCCGGTATTGTCAGCGGCATTGAGGCCCTTCGAGTAGTTGCTGCTCTGCTCAGCACCAACAACCCACCAGCGGGAGAAGCCGCCAACCGACAACTTGATCGGGTCCGCAGCCTGGGCCGCATCGGCGCCCACGAGGCCAACGGCAACCAGCGCGGTGCTGGCGAAAAGAATCTTCTTCATGGAAACTCCCTCTCTTGGATTGTTGAAGTCTGATCAGCGCCAAGCTTGCGAGCAAACAGACAGGCCAATCGATTTCTTGGCAGCATGACGCCATAGCCAGACATCCAACGTCAAGCAAGCCGCCCGCCTCCTGTGATGAATGCCGCGCACTGTGGCATGAAAGCAACAACCCCGCCGCAGGGATGAGGGAACCATCGCGGTGCGAAAGCACGGGAATCGTCACTCCCCTGTCCTGGGCCGTTAGTCTCGGCCGGGAAATTCATGACAAGGACAATGACAAAGAGCCGCCCCGGATCATCTTGATCCGGAGCGGCTCTGAACATGACGTTTTCATGACGATGCTTGCGCGCCCACAGCGCTCGCGAAATTTCTAATGTACGCTGAGCGCCTCAAGATCATGCTGGCGGATCGCGGCAAAGGCGGACAGGCGATCGGGCGCGGTGCCGATCCGGGTACCGTCGGCCGAGCAGATCGCCCATTCGCCCACCGCTATATGGCGAACATAGGCGACCATCGACAGGCCCCACCCGGCCAGATCGGACACACTCATCACGCGGGCCGCCAACGCCGGACTCATTTTCTGTTCGATAATGGCCATGATCAGACTTCCTCCGGAACGGGGACGCGGATGGGAATGGCACGAACGCGGGTCTCGGGCTGACGGCGGGTGATGTCGATATGGAGCAGACCGCTTTCCAGCGCCGCCCCTTCGACCTCGATTCCCTCGGCCAGCACGAAGGCGCGCTGGAACTGGCGGGCACCGATCCCGCGATGGATATAGACGCGGGTCCCTTCCTCTTCGGCCTGACGGCCCCGGATCACCAACTGATTATCCTCGACCGCAACCGACAGATCGGACATCGCGAACCCGGCGACCGCCAGGGTGATGCGCAGACGGGTTTCGTCGACCTGTTCGATATTATAGGGCGGATAGCCCTCGGGCGAGGTCTTTGAAATACGGTCGAGCACCCGTTCGAAATGATCGAAGCCAAGAAGAAGCGGGCTGTTGAAGGTGGCGATTCGGGACATGACGCGAAGGTCTCCTCTGACGTCGAGCGAGAACGGAACCGAAGGGCCCGCCATGGCACCCTTCGTTACCCCTATCATTTTGGGGGCGAACGCCCCGGCGTCAAGCGATCCGCGTGGATGTTCCGATTCCGGCTTGTGTTGGCATCGCCCCGGCCAAGGCGTATCATTGTCGAACCAATCGCGAACTGCCGGGCTGCGAGGTCAACGATGACGAACACTGTTCTTTCCGTTATTTCCGCGCTGGCTGCGGTGGTCACGAAGCCGCACGAAGGCGACCAGCATCTCCCCCCCAAGCCGGTGATTACCCTGTCGCGCGATTTCGGATCGGGCGGTGACGTGATCGCCTCGAAACTGAGCCAGGCGCTCGACCTGCCGCTGTATGACGAGCAGGTGCTGCGCGAGGTCGCCACCCGGCTGAAGGACGATCCCGCGATCGTCCGGATGCTGGACGAGGGCTTTGGCCGCGCCAAGGACATGTGGCTGTACCGGCTGCTGTCGGGCAAGGATATCGGCCCGGATTCCTATCGCGATTCGCTGGTCAAGGTCGTGATCAGCCTCAGCCGCCTGGGCGGAATCATTCTGGGACGGGGTGCCCACGTCATCCTGACCGAGGAATGTGCCCTGCGCGTCCGCATCACCGGCACGCCGGAAATCTGTGCCCGTCGGATGGCCTCTGCCGGTCACGGCAAGGAAGAGGATTTGCTGGCCCAGGCCCGTGAAATCAACCACCGGCGCGAGACCTTCGTGTGGGAGGTGTTCCAGTCGCGCCTGTCGGACGCCAGCGAATTCGACCTGACCATCAATACCGACCGGATGGATAATTTCGACGATGTCGTCGAGACCATCGTCGCGCTGGCCAAGGCGGTTCAGCACGGCCGGGTGCTGCGCCACGATCTGAAGCGGGTTTGACCGCCCAAATCTGGTTCGCGATCCAAGGACAGACGTCACCGTGACCCATGCGACGCCCGAGGACGCAGGCGCTGCCTGCGACCTCTATCTGCCCCCCCAGGGCGGGCATGACGAACTCAACGCGCCCGGACGCGGCGTGCGTGCCCATTGGCGCGAGTTTATCGATACTTTCTCTGCCTTGTCGCCCGAAGAAATCACCCGACGCTGGGATCTGGGCCAGACCCTGCTGCGCGACAACGGCGTCACCTATAACATCCACGGTGACCGCGCCGGGCTGGACCGGCCGTGGCGGCTGGACCCCTTGCCGGTGATCCTGCCCGCCGCCGAATGGTCCCGGCTGTCCGCCGCGATCGCCCAGCGTGCCGGGTTGCTGGAAACCATTCTGGCCGATCTGTACAGCCGTCACGCCCTGATCGGCGACGGATTGATTCCCCCCGGCCTGCTCTATGCCAATCCCGCCTTTCTGCGCCCGTGTCACGGCTGGCTGCCGCCGGGCGGGCGCTACCTGCACATTTACGCCGCGGATCTGGCCCGGGGCACCGATGGCTGCTGGCGGGTGATGTCGGACCATACCGAAGTCCCCTCCGGCACCGGCTATGCCCTGGAAAACCGCACCATCGTCAGCCGGGTGCTGCCCGAAATTCACCGTGCTTTGCCGGTCGAGCGGCTGGGACCGTTCTTCGAGACGGTAAGGCGGGGATTGCTGGCACTGTCGCCGCGCCGGACCGAACAGCCCCGCGTCGTACTGATGAGTTCCGGTCCGTTCACCGAGACGTTTTTCGAGCACGCGTTCCTGGCCCGTCAGCTTGGCATCACCCTGGTCCAGGCCGAGGATTTGACCGTCCGCGACAATGCGGTGTTCTTGAAGACCCTGACCGGGCTGCAACGGGTCGATGTCATCGTCCGCCGTTCCGGCTCCGAATGGTGCGA
>NZ_AQPH01000038.1 GCF_000442515.1 Magnetospirillum fulvum MGU-K5
CCCGAACCCTCCAGCGTATTCATTCATAAAAATAGAAAAAGCGGGTCCGGGCGGCAGCCCGGCCGCGCAGCGGTATTTTCCGCCGCCGATTAGCCCAAAAAAGACGGGGCGGAGTTTCCTCCGCCCCTTTTTGTCAGGCACCCAGGCCCTTTTCCATCACCGCGACGAGACGGCGGGCAAAGGCGGCGGGATCGGCCGGGGGCTCGCCCTCGACGATGCGGGCCTGATCGAACAGCAGAGCGGCGATATCCTCAACCAACGGCCCGGTGCCGCCGGTCTTGACCCGGTGGGCCAGCCCCTTGATGAGAGCGTGGCGCGGGTTCAGTTCGAGGATACGGGGCCGCTCGGCATCGACCTGTCGATGGGCACGCAGCAGCTTTTCCAGATGCATGCTCATCTCGCCCTCGGCGGCGACGAGGCAGACGGCGGATTCGGTCAGGCGTTCCGAGGCCCGGACGTCCTTGACCTTATCGCCCAGCGCCAGCTTGACCGCTTCGATCAGGGTGGCGATTTCGTCGCTGGGGGCTTCGTCTTCCTTGGGGGTCTCGGCGTTTTCGTCGGCCTTGACCTTCGAGAGATCGCCCCCGGCGGCAGCGACCGAGCGGAATTGCTTGTCCTTATAATCGCCGACCGAGGAGACCCAGAATTCGTCGATCGGATCGGTCAGCAGCAGCACCTCGACACCCTTGGCGGCAAAGCCTTCGAGCTGCGGGCTTTTCTTGAGGGCGGCAAGGTCGTCGCCAGCGATGGTGTAGATCGCTTCCTGCCCTTCTTTCATCCGGCCGAGATACTCGGCCAGCGACACCCAGCCGTCCGAGGCGGTGGTGCGGAAGCGGCAGAGGTCGAGGATATCCTCGCGACGTTCGAAATCCTCGTACAGACCTTCCTTCAGCACCGCGCCGAAGGTGTCCCAGAAGGTGAGGTAATCGCCGTCTTCGGCCTCGGCCTTGCGCTTCAGTTCGCCCAGGATGCGCTTGACCAGTCCGGTGCGGATCTTGGCCAGGATCGGGTTGTGCTGGAGCATCTCGCGGCTGACGTTCAGCGGCAAGTCCTGGCTGTCGACGATGCCGCGGACAAAGCGCAGATAGGGCGGCAGCAGCTCTTCGCAATCGTCGGTGATGAACACCCGGCGGACATAGAGCTTCACATGCTGCTTGCGCTCGGGATTGAAGATGTCGAACGGCTTGGTCGAGGGCAGGAACAGCAGCCCGGTATATTCGATCGCGCCTTCCGCCTTGTAATGCAGCGTCGCCCACGGATCGTCGAAGGCATGGGCGACGTGGTGATAGAATTCCTTGTACTGCTCGGGCGTGATCTCGGATTTCGACCGGGTCCACAGCGCGCTGGCCGAATTGATCGTTTCCTCGTCCTTATCGCCATCCTTCAGCAGGACCGGGATCGCGATATGGTCGGAATAGCGCTTGACCACCGATTTCAGCCGGAACGCTTCGAGGAATTCGCGGGAATCCTCGCGCAGGTGCAAGGTGATCGCGGCACCGCGCTCGGCTTCGGGCGCGGGGGCGACGGTGAATTCGCCCTTGCCGTCAGAGGTCCACACCCAGCCCTCGGCCTCGCCCGCCTTGCGCGAGACGACGCTGACGCGGTCGGCGACCATGAAGGCGGAATAGAAGCCGACGCCGAACTGGCCTATCAGATTGACATCCTTGCGGGCATCGCCGGTCAGGCGGCTCAAGAAGTCCGAGGTGCCCGATTTCGCGATCGTGCCCAGGTTGGCGATCAGTTCGTCATGATCCATGCCCTGACCGTTATCGGCGATGGTCAGGGTGCCGGCCTCGGCATTGGGGATCAGGCGGATACGGAACCCGGTGCCGTCCTCGCCCAGCAACTCGGGCCGGGTCAGCGCGGCATAGCGCAGCCGGTCGCAGGAATCCGAGGCGTTGGAGATCAATTCGCGTAGGAAGATCTCCTTATTGGAGTAAAGCGAGTGAACGACGATGTCGAGCAGCTTGCCGACTTCCGCCTGGAATTGCCGCTTCTCTTCGGCCATGGGGGAGCGTCTCCATAAAAGTGATGAAACTCGAGGCGACCTGATATGCGGCGAGCGGGCGAAGGTTGCAAGTGTATCGATTCTCCGAAACAATGGTTCATCCCGAAAGGACGTTCCGGCGTTTCCTTTCGAGGGGCTCCCGCTCCCGCTCACGGGCGCCGCGAGCCGAGTGCGGTAGGACGGGTACGTTATCGATTATAATGGAGACGTTGATGCAGATTCCCCTCCAGATCACCTTCCACGGTATTGATCATTCGGACGCCGTCGAGACCCGCATCCGCGAGAAGATAACCAAGCTTCAGGTCATTTGTGATCGCATCACTTCCTGTCGGGTGGTGATCGAGGTCCACCATCGCAATACCTCGAACCTCCATCGCAAGGGCGAGCCCTTCCATATTCGTGTCAGCCTTGCCGTGCCGGGCGCCGATCTGGTGGTGAAGCGCGACCCCAAGGACGTCCACGAAAACGAAGACATTTTCGTCGCCCTGCGCGAAGCGTTCGATTCGATTGAACGTCAATTGAAGGATTACGCCGCCCGTCAGCGTGGCGACGTCAAGACGCGCGCCAATTCCGGCGCTGCTGCCGAAGTCTGATCGATCCGGCCGATGTCCGCCCCCCTTTCCGCTCAAGCGGGGAGGGGGGTGGACGTGGGGCCATCCTATCGATCAAGAAAATTGATGTGACCCGGCCGAGCGGTTGATGCCGCCCGCCGCTTCAGGTAGAACTCAGGCGATTTTGCAGCGCGGCACCCGCCAGCGCGCACCGGAACCGCCATGAATATCGACCTCGCCCGTACCTTTCTCGAAATCGTCGACACCGGCAACTTTAACAAGGCCGCCGAACGTCTTTCGGTGACCCAATCGACCGTCAGTATGCGGATCAAGGCGCTGGAGGACGAACTGGGCCGCCCCCTGTTCGTCCGCTCGAAATCGGGAACTCAGCTCACCGCCGCCGGAATGCAGTTCCGCCGCTATGCCACCACGATGGTTCGGGTGTGGGAGCAGGCGCGCCAGGAACTGGCGCTGCCGCCCGGCTTCCGCACCGTGCTGACGGTGGGGGGCGAGGTGTCGCTGTGGGACCGTCTGCTGGTGCAGTGGATTCCGTGGATGCGGACCGCGATGCCCGATGTCGCGCTCCGGGTCGAGGTCGGGCTGTCCGACGGTCTGATGCGCAAGCTGATCGAAGGCTTGCTTGACGTCTGCGTGATGTATTCGCCGACCAGCCGTCCCGGTCTGCATATCGAAAAGCTGGTCGATGAGCGGCTGGTGCTGGTTTCGACCCGACGCCGCACCGCCCAGGAATGGGACGACGATTACGTTCTGGTCGATTGGGGGCCGGATTTCCGCGCCGCCCACAGCCAGGCCTTTCCCGATCTCAAGACCCCCGCCGTTTCGGTCGGGCTGGGAGCGATGGGGTTGCAGCACATCCTGGCCCATGGCGGCACCGGCTATTTCCCGATGCGGGTGGCCCGGCCCCATCTGGCCGCCGGCCGGCTGTTCGAGGTCGGCGGCGTGCCGGAATTCCGCCGCCCGGCCTATCTGGTCTGCGCCGAGGACGAAACCCGCGAAGATTGGTTTTCGACCGCGCTGGACGGGCTGCGCTACGTCACCTCGCTCGAACAGGAAGATTAGGTCAAAGCCTGCGCCGGGCGGACCCGCTCTGGCGGCAGGTGGATCACGGCACGGGTGCCTTGTCCCGGTGCGCTGTGCAGGGTCAGCACGCCACCATGCAACTCGACGATGCCGATCGAGAGGGGCAGGCCCAGGCCGGTGCCCTCGGCCGGACGGTTGGCCCGCGACGCGGGGGCCTGTTCGGCCCGGCCATAGGGAGCCAGGGCGAGGCGCATATCTTCGGGGCTGATGCCCGCCCCGTCATCGGCGATGGTCAGCAGGCAGGCTCCGGTCTGGTCCGTTTCCGCGCTGATCTGCACCTGACCGCCCTGTCGACCATATTTGACCGCATTGACCGAGAGGTTGAGCAGGGCCTGAAGCAGGCGGCGGCGATCGGCCGAAAGCCTGAGATCGGGCGGATTAATCCGGGTCGTGACGGTCATGTCGCGCTGAGCGGCTGCCTGGGCGATCAGCCGGGTGGTTTCGCTGACGATCTCGCTGACGTCAAAACAGCTTTCGTCGAGCCGCAGGGTCCCCGCGTCAATCGCGGCATTGTCGAGCAGGTCGTTGACCAGGGCCAGCAGGTGCTGGCCCGAGCGGTGGATGTCGCTCAGATATTCGGCCTGGGCGGGCGGGATCGGGCCGCGGATTCCCATTTGCAGCGCCTCGGAAAAGCCGAGGATCGCGTTCAGCGGCGAACGCAGTTCATGCGACACCCCGGCCAGGAACTGTTCGCGCCGGTCCAGCAATTGTTGCAGGGCGCGGGTGCGGTCCTGGACCCGGTTCTCCAGGGTGAGGGCCTCGGCCTGGAGCGAGGCAAGATGGCGCAGGATCAAGGTTGCGGCGATGGCGATCGCCAGCGAGATCAGGGTCGTTCCGGTCAGGACCAGCCAGACCCGCCGCCACCACGGCTCCAGCACCGCCGCGCGGGTGAGTGAGACCGAGACGCCGATGTTGAAGGGCCTGATCCGCTTGTACGACCCCAGGCGTTCGACCCCGTCGAAGGGAGACATGCCGTCGAACTGCCCTTCATCCACTCCCTGGGTGTTGGCGTTGCGGAACAGGGGCGCCTCGGACAGATTTCGAATCCGCTCACTGTCGGGCGGGGAGGGCGAGCGGATCAGCACGGTGCCGTCGTCGCGCAGCAGGGTGATCGCGCCGCCGACATCGTGGCGGATGGTGTCGTAATGGCGTTCCAGCGCGGCGATGTCGATTCCGGCCATCAGAAGTGCGACGGGACTTTTGGGATCGGCGATTCGCCTCGTCAGCGGCAGGACCCAACGCCCGGACAATCGGCTTTTGACCGGGGGGGCGACGACGAGGCGACCGACCTGCGCCTCGGTCACGAAGGCGCGATCACCGACAAAGGCCGACACCTTCTGTTGCGGGCTGGGGGCGATGGTGGTCAACATCCCTTGATGATCGACCGTCGCCAAGCCCAGCAAGGCGGTGTCCTGGCTGAGCAGAGCGGTCAGACGGGCGATCAGGGTAGGGTCGCCCGGACTGGCCTGGGGTCTGGAGGAGATCGGTTCGATCGAGGCGAGGAACAGATCGCTGAGGGAGAGCAGACGGTGGGCGTGTTCGGCGGCGCTGAGGCTCATCCGGCCCAGTTCGGCGTGGGCCTCCCGCACCGTTGCGGCGCGGTCATTCCATAACCAGAGCGCGCCGCCGAGCCAGACCAGCGTGACCGTAATCAGGGCGGTGGCGACGACCACATAGCGGGACGACCGATAGACGGGCACGGATACGCGCCTCAATCAGATGAAGACAAGGGGCAGGGTATCACCCCGGCGTCAGCCACGACAACGGGCTTGGTGGCTGGTCTTAGGTATTCGGGCAGCAAAAAGGGCGCTAACGCAGCGCCCTTCTATACGCGTCCTATTCAAAGGCCACTACTTAATCTTGGCTTCCTTGAACTGGACATGCTTGCGCACGACCGGGTCGTACTTGCGGAATTCAAGCTTTTCGGTCGTCTTACGCGGGTTCTTCTTCGCCACATAGAAGAAGCCCGTCCCGGCGGTGCTCAACAGCTTGATGAGGATGGTGGCAGGCTTAGCCATGGCGATAATCCCGAACGAAGTTACCGATTTGGACGTCAGGGGGCGCACAATACTGATGATCGGCGGGGAGTCAAGGATAAACCGCCTTGGGCGGCTCGATCGCCCCCGTGCGACCGGCTCCGGTCGGGCCGGTCCGGTGCCGCAATCGGTCGGCCCCGGCCCCGGACCCGTTGATGAGATTAGCCCTTTTTGACCTCGCTGACGAAATGGCCGACATTGTTGCGCAGGCGGTCGCTTTCGCCGCTGAGACGGTCGGCCAGGGTCGATAATTGACCGGCGGCCTGGACGGTGGCCCGCTCGGCCTCCAGCACCCGGGCGATCGATTGCGAGACTTCCGAGGTGCCCTGGGCGGCCTGTTGGACGTTGCGGGCGATTTCCTGGGTCGCCGCACCTTGCTGCTCGACCGCCGAAGCGATGCCGATGGTGTATTGGTTGACGGTGGTGATGGTGCTGCTGATGCCGACGATGGCGTTGACCGCCCGGTCGGTTTCCGCCTGGATCGCGGCGACCTGGGCCTGGATGTCATCGGTGGCGCGCGCGGTCTGGTTGGCCAGCGTCTTGACCTCGCCCGCGACGACGGCAAAGCCCTTGCCCGCATCACCGGCCCGCGCCGCCTCGATGGTGGCATTGAGGGCGAGAAGGTTGGTCTGGGCGGCGATGTCGGTGATCAGGCTGACGACATCGCCGATCCGCCGCGCCGCCTCGGCCAGACCACGGACGGTGGCGCTGGTGTTTTCGGCCTCGTGCACCGCGCCGTTCATTGCCGCGGCGGTTTCGGTGACGCGGCGCGAGATTTCCTGGATGCTGTTGGACAATTCCTCGGCGGCAGCGGCGACGGTCTGGACGTTGGCGCTGGCATTGTCGGCGGCGGCGGCAACGACGCTGGATTGCTCGGTGGTGGTGGCCGAGGTCGACGATAATGTTTCGGTCGCCGAGCGCAGGCCGTCGATCGCGGTCGAGACACCGCCGACGACGGTGTCGATCGATTCGACGAATCCATTGGTGACGGTTTCGACCCGGACCCGGCGTTCGTCGCGGGCCTGGGCGGCGGCGGTTTCGGCTTTGGCCCGATCGTCGGCCACCAGCGCCTTGTCGCGCAGAACCTCGATCGCTTTTGCCATTTTGCCGGTTTCGTCGTTGCGGTCGACATAGGGAACCGCGAACTGGCGCGATCCAGCGGCGAAATCACCGACGATTTCGGTCAGGCGGCCAAGGGGGATAACGACGCGGCGGTTGATCCCGACGATGGCGACCAGCGTGGTTGCCGTTGCCGCGATCAGCAGCAAGCCGACGAGGATAAGATTTTGCACGGCATGATGGCGATTTTCATCGGCGATGCGCGAGGCTTCGCTGATCGCGGCGTCACGCATCAGCATAATCGATTGCAGCATGGGGGCGCTCAGTCGCCGCCATTCCGCCTGATCCAGGTCATAGGCCCCGTCGCTCATCCCGGCCTTGGCGACACGCTCGCGCAGCGGCTTGAATGGGGTGAAGAATCCGGCTTCGACCTTCGCCAGACCATCGCGCAGGATCACCGGGCTGTCGGGGGCGCCAGCCTGCTCGCTGAGATGGTCCCATAATTGACGGATGCGGCCCAGGGTCATGTCGATATCGCGGGTGGTCTCGGCCGAGAACGGCTTGCCCGAGGTGATGGCGAGGATATGCATCGTCGACAGGCGCCCGGCCTGATCGCGCAGGGTCCAGGTGGTCGTCGCCAGCGCGGCCGGATAGGCGACTTCGGCGTCCAGGCTGCTCAACCGCCGTCCCAATCGGGCATTGACCGTCCCGACCGTGTTCAGCATCGCGTACATTCCCGCATTGAAATCCTTGCGGAATGCGTCGAGCTTTTCGCGGTTGCCTCCCATTTCAGCATCGGCCTTGGTCCGCCACGCCGTTAACTCGGTGCGGATCTTCAGCAGCTTGGCGATGGCGTCCTGATATTCCTCGGCCGAAGATTGCGATGGCATTGCCGCGATGCGATCGAACGCCGCATCGACCTTGGCGCGGGTGTCGGTCAGGACCTTGCGCGCGGCGGCATCGCCATCAAGCGCGACGCTGGTGGCGCCGCGTTCCGGGGCGATGACTTCCGAAACCTGGGTTCCCGCGTTGAGCAGGGTGACCAGATCGCCAGCCTCCCCCGCGGCACGAAGGTTCTGCCAGTTTTCCGTGAAGAGAATGATCGCCAGGATGGCAAGAAAGGTGCCGACGGCGGCAAGACAGGCGGAAACAAACCCTTTGATCGACATTCCACGTCCCCAATACCGAATGTGACTGTCATCGGATGAGCACTCCCCTAGTCTTAAAGGGTAGGGTGGTTCCCATGCATCTGGGATGGTACTACCCTATGGCCATGCCCGAAATTGCGCATAAAGATAATGCCCTATCGGGTATGCTTAAGGATGAGGGGTGGGGCTCATTCAAAAGGGGAAGCGCATCCTCCCGGACGGAGCCATGACACTCACGGATAGGGATCGAACCTTATATCCAATGGCCTGATTTGTCCATTACTAAGGTAATGGTTGAGGCGGGTGGTGTCTCGCCCCGGATAGAATCGGCGCCGCGATCCCCGCCTGTCCCGATTGTCGATGGGCCGTGGGGCGAGCCGGGTCGTCGATTTCTGTCGATATGTGCTGTTTCACTTTTCCCCCGCAGCGGAGGCCGCTATAAAACGAGAGCGTTATGACGGTGGTTCATTATAACGTTTCTTTGCATAGTTGATGACAATGGGCAGAGCCGGGACGGCTTGGGTTTGATTGTTCTCGTTTTTGAATTGCCGATTAAGTGTCTTGTTTTTAGTCAAAACCACTTTTAGATGTTTATTTGAAGCGGGGGAAGCGGTGAAAGCACGCAGTCTGATGTTGGCCGTGCCAGTGACGGTGATGGCGCTGGTTTCCTCTTCCGCCTGGGCACAGCCCGCCAATTCGGAACGCGCGCTGGACGATCAGCGTCGCCTGTCCGAGGGGGTGCGCGAGACCGACGCGGCCGCCCGCGCCGCGCTGGAAATGGGCCTGACCGCCGGGGCCGAGGTCACCTGGGAACAGGTGCGGCGCAATCCCGACGATCCCGGACTGAACGCCGCCTGGGCGCGGACCCAGATTCAGCGGGGCGATCTGCTGGGGGCATCGGCGACGCTGGAACGCATTCTGATGCGCTATCCCAACGCGACCGAGGCGCGACTGGTGCTGGGTCTGGTCCTGTTCCGGCTCGACGACACCGCGACGGCCAAGCGGGAACTGGAAGCGATTGATCCCGCCCAACTGACCCCGACCCAGCGAGCCGACCGCGATCAGGTTCTGGCCCTGATCGAGCAGCGGACCAAGCGGTTGCGTCAGTCGGTCACCCTTGCCCTGGGTGGTCATTTCGATTCCAACCGCAATTCCTCGCCTACGACCGGAACGATCCTGATCAACGATCTGCCCTTTACGCTTGATGGCAGTGCCAAGAAGCGAGCGGATTGGGGCCGGGTCGGGATGACGGCCTATGATTTCGATTACGATCTCGGTACCGATCCCCGCCTGTCGCTGTATGGCGGTCTCAATCTGCTGGGAGACCGTCAATCGACGCTGAAAACCTACGACACTGTTTCCGGCGGGGCGAATGCCGGGATTCGCTTTGCCGACGGGCCGGTCGGGGCCCAGATCGGCACGTTCTGGAACAGCATGTCGATGACCGACGATTATTATCTCAGCGATTACGGTCTCGACGGGCGCTTCACCTACCGCCTCGCCTCGGCGTGGGAGGCCTTCACCACGCTGCGGCTTGACCGTCAGGTCTTCCACAACATCTCGTCCGACCGGGTCGCGACCGACAGCAGCGGGGTCGTCTTCACCTCGTGGGTGGGAAGCACATGGCATCCCAACGACGCGCACAGCGTTTCGTTGTCGCTGGGTTATGGCCACCGCAACGCCGCCGCTAATTATATGTCGAACGACCGCTGGGCGGCCCGGCTGGGCGACGTCTGGCTGCTGGGCAAGGGACAATTCGTTTCCGCCGTCGGCGAAGTCGGGGTTGCGGTCTATGACCAGAACAATCCGACCTTCAGCGCCCAGACCCGCCGCGATACCGATGGACGGTTCAGCCTGACCTACGGCATCCCGGCGGGGACGTTGACCGAGGCGGTCGGGGTTGAAGCCCCGGACGAGGTGCGCGACGTCGTTTTATCGGTGACCGGCGAGTATTATCGCTCGATGTCGAATCTGCCCAATTACACCTATGCCAACCTCCGGAGCCAGATGCTGGTGTCCAAGCGGTGGGAGTTCTGACCATGCGCCAAGCCTCTTACGGTGTCACGGCGGTCCTGGCGTCGGTGCTGGCGCTGTCCCCCTCGGCCTGGGCGGTCGAAGACAGCACCACCGCTCTGATCGGCAATGCGGGCGGGCTGTCCGGTCAGGTCTTGCTTGCCGCCGCCGTGATCGATGCCGACCGGCGCCCCGTCGGTCGTCAGATCGGCAGCGGCGATCCGATCTATCAGGGCGATCAGATCGTCACCGGGCCGGGCGGTCGGCTGCAATTGATGCTGCTGGATCAGACCATCATCACCTTGGGCGAAAATGCCCGGATGACGATTGACGATATTTCGTTTGGTCCCACCGCTGCGGATGGAAAGATCTCAGTTGGCGTCGAGCAGGGCGCGTTCCGCTTCATCAGCGGGCAGGTCGCCCAGGCCAAGCCGGAAAACGTCAATATCCGGATTCCGATGGGCACTATCGGCATTCGTGGCACCATCGTCGGCGGTGCCGTCACTCCGGAATCTGCCCTGGTCGCTCTGCTCGGTCCGGGCAGCGAGACCAGCACCAGTTCCCGCCATGGTGCGATCACCGTTACGACCCCCGGCGGATCGGTCGACATTACCCGGACCGGCTATGGCACCGAGCTCTTTGCCGGTCAGCCGCCGTCGCCGCCCAATCCGCTGACGTCCGCGCAATTGCAGTTGTTAAACTCCCCCCGCCAGCCCCGGCCTCCGCGCCCGGCACGCCAACGGCACCGTCGTCGGGAGGCGGGGCGGTTTCGGCTTCGGCCACCAGCGGCACGTCGACCGCGTCAGGCTTGCAATTCGCCAACGTCGTTTCCCGCAATCCCTCGCCCCCGGCGGCGGTCGGAACGGTGAATTTGATCGGCAATGCGGCGGTCGCCGACATCGATCAACGTGCATCTCGCACCCTGGCTCAATCGGTCGGGACGGCATTGCCCTATATGTTGGGGGTCAATTATCAGACGATCCAAGATATCTTCTTTTGGTCCACAAGCCCGCAGTCCCATGATTACAGTCTGATCACATCGGATGCCGGTGGGAAGTCTTTCTCATTTCTAAGCAACGGTGTCCGTCTGACCAGCTTTGATTCAAATCCGGTCTCACTGACGACATCCACTTATGACTCCGATACGAAGATTAGAACTTATTCATCCGGAGAAACTCGATTTTATTACGACTATAGCGAAAAATTTGATCTAATTTATTCAACCTATGGATACTTTACTGATTCTCGGGAATATGATTCGACGCATACGCAATATGCCTATACCGCGATCGGGACAGGGCTGCCGACTCCGTCGGTGCAGATGCCGAGTTCAGGAAGTGCGACCTATTCCGGTGGCACCGTCGGCACTGTCGCGATCGGGAATGGGGGGAATGGGATTTCGGGGAGTTTCTCTGGCTCTGCCACTCTGACCGCCAATTTTTCGTCCCACTCGATCAGCGGTACCTTAAGCGGGCTGACGCCATCGTCATCGCTTGCGTCTGCGGGTGTCACCATTGGCAATATTACCCTCAGCAACGCCACCATCAGCGGGGCGGGGTTCAGCGGCGGCACCGTTACCGGGTCGGTTACCCAATCGGCAATCACCGCAAATCCGACCGGCAACTTCGCCGGAGGCTTCAACGGCCCCCATGCCGCCGAAGTGGCCGGGACCTATGCGATGAACAATGCGGCCGATCCGTCCCATAGTATTCCGCAGGTTTCCGTCGTCGGATCGTTCGGGGCGAAGAAATAGGCCGCGCTCAGCTCGCCCCCCGGCCTCTGTCGCTCCGGCCCCAACGGTTGAGGGTGGCGGCCAGGGCCGGTCGGTGAATCGGCTTGGAGAGGTAATCGTCCATCCCGGCGGCCAGACAGCGGTCGCGGTCGCCCTCCATCGCATTGGCGGTCATCGCGATTACCGGCACCCGCGCCACCGGGCCATCGAGCGAACGGATCAGCCGGGTGGCCTGATAGCCGTCCATGTCGGGAAGCTGGACGTCCATCAGGACGAGATCAAAGGTGTCACGAACCACCATCGCCACCCCCTCGACCGCGTTCGAGGCGATCTCGACGGTATGCCCCAGCGATGACAGAAGTCCCCGCGCCACCTCTTGATTGATCTGGTTGTCCTCGATCAGCAGGACATGAAGAGCCGGTCCCGCCGTCGGGCGATCCGTCGCGGCCAGAGGGGCGTCGTCGGTTGCAACTATGGTTGCGGTCAGGTCGCGGGCCAGACGCCGGGCGTGAATCGGCTTCGCTGTCACCACCACGTTCTCCAGCGTTGCGGTGATTGATCGTGTCCAAGGCTCGTTGACCGGGGTTGTCAGCACGCAGCGGGTCGCGGTGAAGGCGGGATCGGCTTTTAGCATCACCAGCAGATCGGTTCCGGTAACGAACGGCATGTCCTGATCGACCACCAACGCATCGAACGGGGTTCCCTTGCCATGGGCGGCGCGCGCCGTCGCCAGCGCCTCCGGGGCCGATGCCGCCAGGGTGACGGTGGCGCCCAGTGCCGTCAGTTCCTCGGCCAGCAGGGTCGCGGCCTGAACCCCGTCATCGACCAGCAGCAGCGACAGACCGGCCAAGGGCGTCTCGCGCGGGCGGGGCGGCTCCGAGCGCACCAGGGGCAATCGGATGATGAAGACACTGCCCTTGCCCTCGGTGCTGGAAAAGCCGATCTCGCCGCCCATCACCTCGATCAGGCGGCGCGAGATCGCCAGCCCCAGCCCTGTCCCGCCGAACCGGCGCGAGGTCGAGGAATCCGCCTGGATGAATTTGTCGAACAAGCGGGCCTGCGCCGCCGCCGGAATGCCGATCCCGGTATCCCTGATCGCGATCGACAGGATTTCGTCGTCGAGCGTGACGCTCAGGTGCACCGTGCCGGTTTCGGTGAATTTGACCGCGTTGCCAAGCAGGTTCAGCAAGACCTGACGGATGCGGACCTCGTCGCCGATAAAGGTGGAATCGGCCTCGGGGGCAATCGAGAACAGCAGATCGACAGTCTTGCCCTTCAGGCGCGGGCTGACGATGTCGATGCCGCCCTCGATCAGGCCGCGCAGGCTGAACGGCTGTTCGTCGATGTCGAAATGCCCGGCCTCGATTTTCGAATAATCCAGAATGTCGTTGATGATGGTCAGCAGCGATTCGGCCGAATCATGGATGGTGTCGGCCATTCGCCGCTGGTCTTCGGTCAACGCGGTGTCGAGAAGAAGATCGGTCATCCCGACGATGCCGTTCATCGGGGTGCGGATCTCGTGGCTCATCGTTGCCAGGAATTCAGACTTAACCCGGGTCGCGGATTCCGCATCTTCCTTGGCGGCGATCAGGGCATCGCGGGCGCGGCGCAGGTCGGTGACGTCGTTGATGCCCAGCAGCAACGCCGCGTCGCCGCCGATTTCCAGCGTCCGCCCCGCCACCATCCCCCAGAAGGTCGTGCCATCATGGCGGCGGAACAGAAACTCGCGATCGTTGGATTGTTCCAGCGCGGCGGCTTCGATGTCGCTTAACGACACGGTGTCAAGAAACGTGGCGGCGGGAATGCCGTGGGGATCGACCCCCGGCCCGAGCACGGCGTTTCGCATCAGGGGATTGGCATAGATCACGCTGCCGTCCTGGCGCGACAGCAACACGATCATCACCGGCATTGATTCGATGATCAGGCGCAGATGCTGCTCGCCCTCTCGGACGATCTGCTCGGCGGCTTTCTCCTCCTGAAGCCGGAGGATTTCGCGGGCATGGCGGCGGAACACGTCGAGCGAGCGGGCCATGTCGCCGATCTCGTCGCGACGTCCCAGGGCGGGCAGTTCGGCGACGTCCTCGCCCCGCGCCATCCGCAGCATCACCGCGCTGACATCGCAGATCGGATAGGTCAGGCTGCGGATGGTGATGACGATGAAGCTGGCCAGGAACAGGAACGCGCCGAACAGCGCCACCGCCCCCTCGATCGTTGCCTGACGGATCGCGGCGTCAAGCGATTCGCGCGAATAGTAAAGCCGCAGTTTCCCGACCTGCACCGCCCCTTCGCTCGAGGCGTGGATTACCGGCAGGCTGACCATCAGCGCGGGATCGACCGGGCGGCCGCTGCCGATAAAGCCGATCTGATCGCCCTCGGTATCGTTAACGATGACGGCAACGATTTCCGGATCGGAGCCCAGTGCATCAAGCTGGTTCGCTACCATATCGTAATCGAAATCGTAGATCGGGCGCGCCAGCGCGCGGGCGGTGAACAGGGCGGTGCGGTTCATCTCGGCCGCCAGGGTCTTCAACCCGGCTTCCCGCATCTCCCACAGCCCGGTCAGGCCAAGGATCGTGACCGCGAGGAAGACTCCACCCAACACCGCCAACAGGGCGGTGCTTCCCAGCGGAAGAAGGCGCATCCCCGCTTTGTCCGGCGGAGCGGGAGACGGTGAAGTCGTCATGTGTCACGCCTGGCGATTATCGGGGCCATTTTAAGATAGAATGCCACTGTCCAGGAGACGGAGGAACCGCCATGAAGAGTTTTCTTCTCGCTGCGTTAATCCTGGGGATTTTGCCGTTCCAGGCGCTGGCGGAGCCACCGACCATCGTATTGGCGTCCGATCCTTGGTGCCCCCACACCTGCCCGGCGGATTCGTCGCGGCCTGGTTATATGGTCGAGATCGCCGTCCGGGCCTTTGCCTTGTCGGGAATCACCGTGATTTATCGGACGACGTCGTGGAATCGGGCGATGTCCGACGTCCGCGAAGGCCGCATTGACGGGATCATCGGTACCCTGGCCACCCGTGCCGTCGAACTGGATTTGCCGCAGGAAGGGTTCGGCCGAAATTACTATGTCTTCGTGGTTCGTGACGACGACCCCTGGGTTCTGGCCGGGCTTGACTCGCTCGAGGACCGGACCCTCGGGACCGTCCAGGGCTACAGCTATTCGCCTGCGCTCGACCCCTGGATGGCGATGCATCGCGACCAGATTCAGGCGTTGGGCGGCGAAAATGCGCTGGACCGCAATCTGCGCAAGCTGATGGCCGGGCGGATTGATACCGTAATCGAGGACGAGGAGGTGCTGACCTACCGGCTGAAGACCTGGCCCGACGCCAAGCGAATCCGGCTGGCCGGGCGGATCGACAGCGGCGCGCTCTACATTGCCTTTTCGCGCCGGGGCGGGCGCGGCACCGAGCTTGCCCGCACCTTCGATTCCGGGGTCCGGGCGTTGCGGGCGTCGGGGGAACTCGACCGGATTCTGGCGCGGTATGGGGTGCGCGATCTGGCGCGCTGAGAGGATTACCCCATCGTCTGCTCCGGCTCGACCGGATCAGCAAAGCGCTGGCGGATTTCAAGAATCTCATCCCAGGCCGACAGGAACACCTCGACGCTCTGCGGGGCGAAATGGTGCCCGACATTCTCGATCAGATAGGCCCTGGCCCGTTCCATATCCCACGCCAGTTTGTAGGGGCGGCGGCTGGTCAGTGCGTCGAATACGTCGGCAACGGCGACGATCCGCCCCGTAATCGGGATTTTCTCGCCCGCCAGACCATAGGGATAGCCGGTTCCGTCGAACTTTTCATGATGGGTGATCGCGATCTCGGCCCCCAACTGGATCAATTGCGACGAACTGCCCGACAAGATGGCGTGACCGATGACCGGATGACGCCGCATCACTTCCATCTCGTCGTCGGTCAGCCGTCCGGGCTTCAGCAAGATGTCGTCGGGGGTTCCCAGCTTGCCGACATCGTGCATCGGCGCCGCCTTGAAGATCAGATCACACAATTCGTCGGGCAGACCCAGCCCGCGGGCGATCAGCCGGG
The DNA here is from genome assembly GCF_000442515.1 of Magnetospirillum fulvum MGU-K5. Taxonomy (GTDB): domain Bacteria; phylum Pseudomonadota; class Alphaproteobacteria; order Rhodospirillales; family Magnetospirillaceae; genus Phaeospirillum; species Phaeospirillum fulvum_B. The sequence continues at coordinate 15,694 of NZ_AQPH01000038.1, forward strand.
AATAATGCGACATGCGGTGGATGTGGCTGCCGGTCTCGGGATCGCGGTATTCGGCGGCCTTGGCCAGCCGGACGATCAGCTCTTCCTCGCGGTCAAGCACGGCCTGGGTGGCGTTGCGAACCTCCTCGGCCAGCCAGCGATTGCGGTCGCGCAGCCGGAGGTGACTGCGGCGCAAGGCCAGCAGATTGGTGACGCGCACCCGCATCTCGCTGGGATCGACCGGCTTGGTCAGGAAGTCGGTTACCCCCAGTTCCAGCGCGGTCTGGCGGACGAAGCGGTCGGCGGCGGCGGTGATCATCACGATCGGGACGTCGCCCGCTCCCGGCATCGCCCGCATCCGCCGGACATATTCATGACCGTCGATGCCGGGCATCATGTAATCGACCAGGACAAGGTCGGCCATCTGGCGCGAACAATCAACCAGGGCCGCCAGCGGATCGGGATAGCACGCGATCGAAACCTCGTTATCGACGCGCCGAACGATCTGCTCGAACAGCATCAGGTTGGTGTTGTTGTCGTCGACGATGTGCACCAGCATGACGCACCCTTCAGGAATTTAGGGGGGAATGACGGGCGGTCTCGGTCACTGTCTGGGCCAGCAGTTCCAACGGACCGGAGGTATCGACGCTGTCGTGGGCGGCCCGCTCCAGCCGCCCCGAGGCATCGGCAAGGCGGAGATATCCCAGATTGGCCGCCGCTCCCTTGAGGGAGTGGCTGGCGGCGACGATGGCCGGGCGGTCGCCCACCGCCGCCGCCTGATTGATGTCGTGTAGCCGGGCATGGAGGCCCGAGCAGAACGAGGCGAGCAGGGCCGTGAACGATTCCGCTCCCAACGCCTCGGTCAGGTCGGCCTGGGCGTCGGCGTCGATCAGCGGCAGCACGCTGACCCCCCGATCCGAGTGGGGGCGGGGGTCGAAGGACGGTGACGACAGCGGCGGGTGTTCGTGCTCTCCCGCCAGTCGGGCCATCCAGCGTTCCAGGCACTGGGTCAACCGTCGCCGGTCGATCGGCTTGGAAATGTAATCGTCCATCCCTTGGGCCAGGCAGAGATCGCGGTCCCCGTTCATCGCGTTGGCGGTCATCGCGATGATGATGACCTCCGATTTCGGCGGGCCCAGCGCCCGGATCGCCCGGGTGGCGTCCAGACCGTCGGTGCGGGGCATCTGCATGTCCATCAGAATCAGATCGTATTCGCCCCGCCGGACCCGCTCGACCGCCTCGGCCCCGTCGTCGGCGACGTCGGCGCGGTGGCCCAGCTTGGCCAGCAAACCGACCGCGACCTGCTGGTTGATCGCATTGTCCTCGGCCACCAGCACCTTCAGCGACATCAGCGGCGGCGAGGTGGGTTCGGAGGCGCTGATCGGCAGTGGTCCGCCCCGTCCCCGCCCCAGCAGGGTCATCAGGCTGTCGAGCAACGCGCTTTGGCGGATCGGCTTCAGCAGAATCTGATCGAGTGACAGCAGCGCCGATTTGTCGTGCAGCGAGCCGAGGTCGGCCGACGAGGCCAGCACGATCGGCAACGCATTCGTGGTCGGGTCGGCCCGCAGCACCGCCGCCAGATCCAGCCCGGTCATCCCCGGCATCTGGTGGTCGAGAATGACGGTCTGGAACGGCATGCCGCGTGCCGCCGCGGCGCGAATGTCGGTCAGGCCGGCGGTGGCGCTGTCGGCCAGTCCCACCGTGGCTCCCCAGGCCCGCAATTGGTGGCTGAAGATTTCCCGGTTGGTCAGATTGTCATCGACCACCAGGATGCGGGCATCGCGCAACGGATTGTCCGGCGCGTCTTCGGATGGCGGGTCGAGAGTGCGTTCCAGCGGGACCGAGAACCAGAAGGTGCTCCCGACATCTTCGGCACTGTCAAAACCGATTTGTCCGCCCATCAAGCCCAGCAGGCGGTGGCAGATCGCCAGCCCCAGCCCGCTGCCGCCGTACCGCCGCGCCGTCGAGGCGTCGGCCTGCGAGAACATCCCGAACAGACGGTCACGGGCGACGGCGGGGATGCCGATCCCGGTATCTTGGACCTCGACGCGCAAGATCGCGCGGTCCGGTCCGGTGTCTTTCAGCGAGACGAGGATCGACACGGTTCCCCGTTCGGTGAATTTGACCGCGTTCCCGGCCAGATTGAGCAGAATCTGGCGCAGCCGCCCGGTGTCGCCCCGGAACACCCCGCGCGTCTCGGCCGGGACCAGATAGCTAAGTTCGATGTCCCGGCCACGGATGCGGGGGGACAGGATGTCGATCACGCCTTCGATCAGGGGGCGGATTTCGAACGTGCTCAGTTCAAGTTCCAGCCGCCCGGCTTCCATCTTCGAGAAGTCGAGGATGTCGTTGATGATGTGCAGCAGCGCCTCGGCCGACGCGCGCACGGTGTTGGCGAAATGCTGTTGTTCCAGCGTCAGGCTGGTGTCGAGCAGCAGGCTGGTCATCCCGATGATGCCATTCATCGGAGTGCGGATCTCGTGGCTCATCGTCGCCAGAAATTCCGATTTGGCGCGGTTGGCGGCCTCGGCCCGTTCGACCGCGACCGCCATCGCCTTTTCCATCTGCTTGCGTGGGGTGATGTCGGTGCGGATGGCGATGAACTGGAGGGGATGGCCGGATTCGTCCAGGATCGGGACGATCGTCGCCGCCACCCAGCACAGCGCCCCGCTTTTCGATCTGTTGCAGATTTCGCCGTGCCAGACCTGTCCCGATGTAATCGTCCGCCACAGGTCGGCATAGAAGTCCGGGGGGTGAAGGCCTGATTTGACGATCCGGTGGTTCTGCCCGACCAATTCGTCTGGAGAATAGCCGGTGATCTCGCAGAATTTATCGTTGGCATAAAGGATGGTGCCGCGCGAATCCGTGATGCTGACGATCGCGTGCTGGTCCAGGGCGAATTTTTGCTGCCTTAATTCGCGTTGAACCGCCGAGCGTTCGCGGACCAGACGGGCGATCAGTGCGCTCATTTCCTCGAGGCCCAGATCTTCGCCGTCGAGGCGAGGGTGTCCCAGCGATTCGAGAATCTCTCCGGCGCTTTGACGCAGTTCGGCGACGACCCGTTGCCGGGCGGCAGAGTCCGCGTCGATATTGGTACTGGTACGGCAATATTGCTCGTCGGTGCTTGCCAGCAGACGGTCGAGGCCGTCCAGCAGGGTCGCCGCCGCCGGGGGAAGGGTGGTGGGGTCGATCGCCCGCGCCGCCGTCAGAAGGGCCTGGGCTTCCGCCTCGGTCCCGACCTGAAACGCGGTCTGCATCTGTTTCAGCAGAGTGGGGTGCATGTCATCCCCATGGCGTCGTCTTCCCTCCAAGCGTCGGGACCGATCGGGACAGGATAAAACCCGTCTTATGGTTAAACCAAGAAAATCGCGTTGATCACTTCACTCCTGGCGCGAGTCTGGAGCGATGGGCTGCCCTGGGGCGGGGATGCTCCCGATCCGCAAGGGAAGGATTACACGCGTTGAATCGAGCTCAGAAATCCTTCGACGGCGTTGCGCAGCGTGGTTGCCACCTGGGTCAGGCGTTCGGACGATTGGCGGACCTGGGTGGCCCCGGTGCCGTTGCGGCTGGCGGCATCCTGAATCCCGTTGATGTTGGCCGACACTTCGCCGGTGCCCACGGCGGCCTGTTCGATATTGCGGGCGATTTCGTGGGTCGCGGCGTTCTGTTCCTCGACGGCGGCGGCAATCTGGCTGGCGACATGTTCCATGCCGCGAATGCTGGCGATGACGTCATCGAGCGCGCTGACGACGTCGTTGGTCTGGGCCTGGACGGCTTCGACCTGACGGGTGATGTCCTCGGTGGCGCGGCCGGTCTGGTTGGCCAGCGTTTTGACCTCGCCCGCGACGACGGCAAAGCCTTTGCCCGCTTCACCCGCCCGTGCCGCCTCGATCGTCGCGTTCAGGGCCAGCAGATTGGTTTGCGAGGCGATATCGGTAATCAGTCCAACCACGGCCGAGATATCGGCAGCGGCTTTCGACAGCACCCGAACCGACCCGGCGGCGCGGTCGGCGGCCTGGACCGCCTGGGCCGAGGATTCAATCGAATGGGTGACCTGGCGCGAGATTTCCGAGATCGAGGAGGACAATTCCTCGACCGCGGCGGCAACGGTATCGACATTGACGGCGGCTTCGTTGGCGGCGGCGGCGACGGTGGCCGCGCGCGATCCGGTGTCCTGAGCATCGCGTTCCAGCGCGGTGGAGGTCTGGCCTAATTCACCCGAGGCGTTGGAGACGTTCTGAAGCGTCGCTTTGGCGGTGCGGTCGAATTCGGCGACCAGATCGCCCATCATGGCGGCGCGGCGGATCTTCGCTTCGCTGTCGCGGGCGGCTTGCTCTTCAAGGGCGCGGTTGGCCCGCAACTGGTCGCGCAGGGTCACCAGCGCCGTCGCGACCTCGCCCAATTCGTCCTTGCGCTCGGTTCCGTCAATCGCGATGTCGAGATCGCCCTTGGCCAGGGAATGAACTTCAGCGACGCAGATGCCCAGGGGCCGTGCCACTCCTTTTTGCGCAATCAGCGCGGACAAGCCGACCCCGATGGCCAAGACGATGGCCGAGGTGATCACCAGCAAGATCGTGCTTTGGCGGGCCATTTCGTCGGCGTCTTTCGCCGTTTGGGCCTGGCGGGTTTCCTGTTGTTTGAAAAAGACGCGGACCGCTTCGCGCGTGGCGGAGGCGTCCTTGGCCGCGGCCTGGGCCAGCAGGGCAAGATTGGGATCGCCCTGGCGGGCGGCGGCGAGAACCGCAGCGGCGGAGCGTTCGAAGGCGTCCGCTTTGACGGAGATGGCGTCGATCAGAGACCGGCTTTCAGGATCGGGGTTCGCCTCGCGAATTTGCACCATGCGCTGACGGAACAGGGATTGTTCGGTACTCAGCGCCGCCTCGGATTCCTTCAGCGCGGCGGGGGTTGGGGCGAGTGCTGCCATCGCCTGGATCGCATTCATCGCCTGAACGTTGGTGTTGAGGCGCGCCGCCAGCAGGGTGGATTGCCCGCTGTGGTCGATCAGATCCATTTCATCGCCAAGGTTCTGGAGCGACAGGATCGAGAACGCCGACACCCCGGCGATCGCGAGGCCAAGGACGCCGACAATCGAAAGAATCTTGTGGAAGACCCGGAAATTTTCCAGCATGTGACTTCTCCCGAAAGAGGAACCGTGTGACCGCTTCCTGTTCGGCTCCCCATGAATCCGGCCGCAGCCCGGAGGGAGAGCGCTTCACCTAGGAGTCGCTTTCGCAGAGCGTGCCTTGCCCTTTGGACGATGCCTAAAGATATAGTTAGACGCGCCTTTCAGTGCAAGTGTGCTGGCGCTTTGTCAGCGAACCGTTTCCTTGATCCGGGCGACGGCATCGCGATCGTAGAAGCTGCAAACGCCTCGTTTCGCGGCAGGAAGGAGGCCAAGGTCCTTGATGGCCTTTTTTACCTTCGCGTCGGAAACACCTAGCTCTTTGGCAATATTGCCGGCGCTGATCAGGTCGGGATTGGGATCGGTCATTACGGTTTTTCCCCTAATACCAATGGTAGTTCTATCATAGCGGGCTGTCGGTCGAGCGCACCCATATTTTGGAGTCGGACCGAGTTAAAATGCCTGCAATTTGTTTATAATAGTTGGATTATTTCCGTATTCGCGATCAAGTTTGTATCCGTAGAAACTACGCGGATAATCTCTCCCTGGTCCGCAGAGGGTTTTGCCTCGGTTCTTGACTCTAATTAGGCAATATACCGATATGTCGATAATTGATCGATCACCCGGAAGCCTGCTCCGAGAGTGACGGAGAGGGGATGAAATTATGGGTATTGGTGCACGCCTGACGCTGATCGTGATTGCCTCGGTCGCCGGAATGGTTGTTATCGCCGCGTTGGGGCTGGTCAGCGCCCGCGACAGCATGATGGAAGAGCGCCGGATCAAGACCCGCGAAGTGGTCGAACTGGCCGTCAGCGTCGCCGCCGCCGCCGAGGCTCGGGTCCGCAGCGGCGAACTGAGCGTCGAAGCGGCCCAGACCCTGGCGTTGGACCGGATTCGCGAGATGCGCTATGCCGGTGACAATTACTTCTGGATCAACGATCTCGACGGCATTCTGCTGATGCACCCGCATCGGGCCAAGGCGATCGGGACCTCGGTGCTGGGGCTGAAGGACGCAGCGGGGCAGTTGATGTATGTCACGTTTGTCGAAACGGCTCGCCGGAACGGTGCCGGTTTCGTCGAATATGTCGGCCGTCGCCCCGGCACCGACATCAACGCCGCCAAGCTGTCTTACCTTCAGACCTTCAAGCCGTGGGGCTGGGTGATCGGCACCGGCATTTACGTCGATGATGTCGAGGCGGAGTTCCGCGCCCGCTCGCTGGCGGCCGGCGGGTTGGTCGGCGGGGTGCTGCTGTTGATCGCGCTGGGAGCGGCGTTGGTCGCTCGCGGGATCATCCGCCCCCTGCGCCACTTGGCCAGCGGGATGGAGCGTGTCGCCGCCGGAGATCACGCGATTGTGATCGGTTATGAGCAGGATCGCAGCGAGATCGGCCATCTCGCCCGCGCCCTTGCGTCTTTCCGCGATTCTCTGGTTGAGATGACCCGGCTGCGGGCCGAGAACGACCGCGCCGCCCACGATGCCCAATCCGCCCGCCGCGCGGCGGTCCTGGGCATTGCCGACGATCTGGAATCCGCCGTCGGTGCGGTGATCGGGCGGCTGTCGCAGCAAGCGGGCGAGATGGAGAGCACCGCCGAAGCGCTGGCCGTCACCGCCCAGAAAAGCGCCCGGCGTGCGGCCGAGGTTGCCGGGGCGGCAGGCGAGGCATCGGTATCGGTGGGGGCGGTGGCGGCCTCGGCCGAGCAATTATCGTCCTCGATCAGCGAGATCGGCCGTCAGGTAACCCGGTCGACCGATGTCTCGGGTCAGGCGGTTGCCGAAGCCCGTACCAGCAGCGATTTGGTGGGCGGTCTGTCCAGTTCGGTCGATCGGATCGGTGCGGTGGTCAGCCTGATTAACGATATCGCGGCCCAGACCAATCTGTTGGCGCTGAACGCGACGATCGAGGCGGCTCGCGCGGGCGAGGCGGGCAAGGGCTTTGCCGTCGTCGCGGGCGAGGTCAAACAGCTCGCAACCCAGACCGCCCGGGCCACCGAAGAGATTTCCGGTCAGATTTCGACGATCCAGGCCGAGGCCAAGCACGCCGCCGCCTCGATCCAGACGATCCTGGCGACGATTGATTCGGTCAACGACATCGCGACGGCGATTGCCGCTGCGATCGAGGAGCAAGGTGCCGCCGCCGCCGAGATTGCCCGCGCGGTTCAGTCCGCCTCGCGCAGCACCGAATCGGTTTCGGCCAACATTGTCGCCTTGCGTCACGACGCCGACGAAACCGACCAGTCCGCCGCTGCGTTGCGGGGTGGGGCGGGGCGTGTCACCGCCGAGGCGGCGGGACTGCACGAGGCGGTCGGGCACTTGCTGGCCCGCGTCCGGCTCTAAACCACGGATCAGGAGCCTTGGCCCCGACGAGGCCAAGGCTCCTGTGGAAACTGCCTGCGAATATTTCTATTTGTTCCAGAAAACCTCGGCTTTATTCAGGTCGTTCGAGTTGGTGCCGATGCCAATAACGAACTTACCCGCCTCCCAGACAGGCCGTAGCCGCGAATCGCAGAATTCAAGGTCCCTGGTTGTAATGCGGAAAGACACGGTTTTTGTCTCGCTCGCCCGCAGCCAGATTTTCTGAAACCCCTTCAGCATCCGGACCGGGCGCACAACGCTCGCCACGGGGTCGGTCAGGTACATCTGCACGACCTCCGCGCCGTCATGGCCTCCGGTATTGGTCACGGTGATCGAGACGGTCAAAACATCGTCGTCGCCCGTCAGGACCGTTTTGTCGGCTTCGACCGGGCCATAGGCAAAGCTGGTGTAGCTGAGGCCGAAGCCGAACGGGAACAACGGTTCGGAGGAGCCGTCCAGGTAACAGCGGGTGGTGTATTTACCGGGGTCTTTGTCGGGATTGCCGGGGCGGCCGGTGTTCGCGTGATAATAGGACAGCGGCACCTGCCCGACGTGACTGGGCCAAGTCGTCGAAAGCTTGCCGCTCGGATTGCGTTCGCCGAACAGAATATCGGCGATGGCGTTTCCGGCTTCCATGCCGCCGAACCACGAAACCAGAATGGCGGGGATGTGGTCCTTTTCCCAGGGAAGCGTCAAGGGCCGCCCGTTCATGGTGACCAACACGATCGGTTTTCCGGTCTTGGCCAGGGCCTTCAGCAAGCTGCGCTGAGTGTCGGGAATCCCGATATCCAGCCGCGAGGCCGATTCTCCCGACATTTCCGCCGCCTCGCCCAGCACGGCAACCACGACGTCGGACGCGTTTGCGGCGAGGATGGCCTCGGCGATCATCTCTTCAGGGTCGCGCGGATCGAGATCGACCTTGGGACCGGCGAAGTTGAGCAGGTCGACCATGCGACGGTCTTCGACGATATTGGCGCCCTTGGCGTATACCGTCTTAACTCCGGCGACGTTACGGATGCCGTCCAGAACCGAGACGGCAGTGTGGCTATCACCCTGGAAGCTCCAGGGGCCCAGGACGTTTTTCTGATCGTCCGCCAGCGGGCCAATGACGGCGACGGTGATCCCCGATTTCGGCAGCGGCAACAGGGCATTTTCGTTCTTGAGCAGGACACAGCAATCCCCGGCGACCTCGCGGGCGGTGCGGCGGTAGTCCGGGGCCAGAATGCTGTGCACCGCCTTCTTTTCGTCGAACCGGGCGAACGGGGCGTCGAAGAGGCCCAGCGCGTACTTTGCCTTCAGAACGGCTCGACAGGCGGACTCGATCTGCGACAGACCAATCCGGCCCGCCGCGAGCGCCTTCTCCAGCCTTGTGGCGAAGCCATGCCCCATCATGTCCATCTGCACTCCGGCCCGGAGCGCTCGTTCGGACAGGGTTTGCAACGGGTCGGCTTCGTCGATCTGTCCCTCTTCGTCGCCGATGCCGTGGGCGATCATTTCGGGAATGCCATTGAAATCGGAAACCTTGAGCACTCCGCTCAAGACCTGTTCCAGGCGTTCGCGGTCGGCATGGGACGGCACGCCGTTCAGCGCCGAGAAGGACATCATCGCCGATCCCGTTCCGGCCTCTACGGCTGCGAGGAAGGGCGGCAGGTAGATGTCCAGGAACCGGGTGTAGCTCATATCCGCGTTGTTGTAGTCCCGTCCGCCTTCTGCCGCGCCGTAACCGGCGAAATGCTTGACGCAGGCCATCACGCTGTCGGGACTGGACAGATCCTCGCCCTGAAGTCCCCGGATCATGGCGCGGGCGATTTCCGATCCCAAATGCGGATCTTCGCCCGACCCTTCGGCGATCCGGCCCCAGCGCGGGTCGCGCCCAATATCGACCATCGGCGAGAAAACCCAGTTGATGCCGCTGGCCGAGGCTTCGCGGGCGGCGATGCGCGCCGTGGTCTCGACATGGTCCATATCCCATGAACAGGACAGGCCCAGCGGAATCGGAAAGACCGTTTGGTGGCCGTGAATGACGTCGAAGGCGAGCAGGAGAGGGATGCCCAGCCGAGATTCGTGGACGGCGATCTCCTGGATCGCGCGCAACGGGGCCGGGCCGTTGATCCCGAAGGTGCAATCGATGAGGCCGCCGAGCAATCCACCGACCTCACCCTTGCGGATTTCGTCGGCCCGGCCCTGGTCGATGGGAATATTCGACGTCAACAGATTGAGCTGACCGATCTTTTCCTTAAGCGACATTTTTGACATGAGTTCGTCGATGAAGGTCGTCATCGACGCGCTGTCCTGAACCGCATGTCTGTCTTTCATCGCTTGCGCCTTTAAAACGTAGGAGTGACGGTTCTATCTCGATCTTCATGTCATGACGCGAGGCCGGGGGGTAACTCCCAGACACATGTGACCAGCGATTTGGCCGGGAGATCGACCGGATACGGCGCGGAGCCGTGCCCGGCATCGGACAGAGTAAGACGGCGGGGGGTATCGTCGGTATTGACGGCAATGACCACGATTTGCCCATCCGGAGTCAGAAAGGCCGCGTTGGGAAGGATCGCGTTCTGATCCGATTCGACCCGCCGCGATCCCGGTGGGATGAACTTGGCGGTGTGGGCGATCAGGTAATAGGCGACGTTGCGCGTCACGGTCTGACCGTCGAGCGTCAAGGCGCCCAGGCAATTCTTCTCGCCGCCCGGCGTGTGCGGATTACATGTCGGATCGGACGCCAGATTCCACTCCAGAACGATTTCGGCCCAGTTGCGCAAGGCCCCGACCAGCACCCGCTCGCTATGCCACATCAACGCTCCCTCGAACGAATCATGGACGCTGACCCATTGTTCGGTGAAGAGGCAGCTTTTGTCGGGATGGCGGTCGTGGATTTGTGTCATGGCGGAGATATCTCCACCATACAGATGGAAGGCCGCCCCACGTGTGTAGCGGTTGGCGGACGGATCAGCGAGAACCGCCAGTGGATAATCCGGCCGGTCGCAATTGTGATCGTGACAATAAATCTCGGTCTCTAACCCGGCTTGGCGCAGCGCGGGCCCCAGGAATTGGCCGATGAACTCCGCCATCTGTTCCGCGCCCATCACCATGCTGGGATCGTTTTTTTCATTGCCCGGTTCGTTCTGCACGGTGATCGCCCGGATATTGATGCCCTGCTCACGCATGGCGGCAAGGTATCGAACGAAATAGCGCGCATAGACATCGTGACATTCGGGCTTCAGTTCGCCACCGATGAAGCGTCCGTTGGTCTTCATCCATGCCGGTGCCGACCAGGGCGAGGCCATGATGAACAGGTCGGGATTGATCTTTACGATGTCCTGAAGGACGGGGACTAAATCGGGGTCACCGGCGAACAGGTCGAATTGTTCCAGGTTGGGATCGCGAGAGCCCTCCGGAAGATCATCATAGGAAAAGGCGCAAGGGCTGAGGTCAGAAGCGCCCATCGTCAGACGCAGGCAGCTTATTCCGATCCCTTCGGGCGAAAAGAGTTCCCGCAGCAAAGTCATCCTGAGGGCCGGTTCAAGGCGCGAAATCAAAAGGGCGCTGCCGCCAGTCAGGGAAAAGCCAAAGCCTCGCACCGGCTGATAGGCCTTGCCGGTATCAATCTTGATCGGGGTTGTCGGAAGGCTGGCGCTTCCGGGAACCGGGCCGCTTTGTTCGGACAGAAGAAATCGTCTGTCGCCGGAGGTGATCCAGGTGGTTAGCCGTTGGTCGGATCGCTGGATTTTAGCGGTGGACGATTTTTCGATCGGCACTGTGATCAAAACCTCGCAAGATCTTCCTGAATGATCAGATTATCCGGTTTTGATCGTCGAATATATTGGTTTTGCAGATGGTTGCGGCCGATCGGTTGCCTTCGCCTTGGCGCGAACGATACGGGTGGTGCGGCCATAGGGGATCAGTCGGTCGATGGACCCAGCCTCGACCGTGTCGGGATGCGGTGGCCAGACAAGCCATCCCCGACACGGCCATGGACCCAGCCAGATCGTCTAGCGGGCGGCCGGGATCACACCACAGGCCAGCCGCGCTCCGCCGCCGCCCAGCGGCAGCGGCTGGTCGGTGTAGCTGTCGCCGCCAGCATGGATTACCAGGGCGTGACCACGCAGGTCCGACAGCTTCAGATGCGGCGCCAGCAGCGGCGCCCCGCTGGTTCCGTCGGCGGCGACGACCAAAGCGGGCAGGTCGCCGCGATGGCCGCGGTCGAACGGCCCGCGATGGATTCCGGTCTTATCGGGGTCGAAATGTCCCCCCGCCCCCAGGCCCGCGACCGGCTTGCCATCTTGCTCTTTGGGAGCACAGGACGGGAATTCGTGCAGGTGGAAGCCGTGTGGACCCGGCGGCAGGCCGACGAGTTTGGGGGCCAGCACCAGTCCCTCGGGTCCGTCGCTGGCCTGGATCATTCCGATCGATTCGCCGATGCCGGTGGCATCGACCCGATTGACCGGAATGCTGAGGCTTTCCGCTTGGGCGGACCCGGCGGCCAGAAGAAGTCCAAACGCAAGGGCAGCGGATTTCATCATGTCGCGTCTCCCCGCAAAGCCCGCGAGAAGCGCGGGCGGCCTTGGACAGGTGTCGTCTTCGTCGCCGGTTTTCAATCCGCATTTTCCACGGGGGTTGGTTTCGGGTAGGATGCGCCTCTCTGCCGAAAGTATAGACCGGCACACGTCAGGGGAACACGCGATGACCACCAAAGATAATCTTGCCGAGGCGTTTGCGGGCGAAAGTCAAGCCAACCGTAAATATCTCGCTTATGGCGAAGCGGCCGCCAAGGATGGCTTTCCTCATGTGGCGAAGCTGTTCCGCGCCGTCGCGGCGGCCGAGACCGTCCACGCCCTGGCTCATTTCCGCGCGATGGGTGGGGTTAGTGCTACCGTCGAGAATCTGAAGGCGGCGATCGACGGTGAACGGCACGAGTTCGAGGAGATGTATCCCGGCTTTGTCGCCACCGCCGAGGCCGAGGGGGCCAAGGCGGCGACGATCTCGCTGAAGAACGCGATGGCGGTCGAGAAAATCCATCACGGCCTGTTTACCGAGGCGTTGAATGCCGTTTCGTCCGGGGCCGATCTGGCCGATGCGAAGATCTCGGTCTGCGCCCTGTGCGGCCATACCGTGATCGGCGATGTGCCCGATCACTGTCCGGTGTGCAAGGCCCGCGCCGAGAAGTTCACCGAAATCGTCTGATACCGGCCAACCCTCGATTTGGTCGGTTGGTACGAGCGACGGTGCGGACAACGGGGGATCAGCCGGTTCTGTTCCCCCGTTTCCAATACCGGATCAGGGTTGCCTGATCCGCCGCGAACAGATTGCGGTCGCATTTCTCGATCCCGGCAACCTGACGGGTGCGCGGTTTGAACGGTCCGCCGCTGGTGCCGTCACCGGCATATTGCCACAGCCGCCATCCCCGACCGACCCAGGCGCTGGGCAATTCCGGCTGGGCCCGGTAATCGGCCAGCCACAGATCGCAGGCGGCCAGCATCGAGCCGGGGCGGATCGCGCCCCCCAGGGTGCGGCCGCGTCCTCCCATCGCCTCGCCATCGGCCCAGGCGGGATGGATGTACAGGATCGGCAGCCGCCCGGTCGCCATCAGAACGGTGCGGACGAAATCCTCGGCGCGGACGATGTCCATCGAATTGGACTGATTGCGGTCGTTCAGTTCGAGATCGAGCGCCAGCAGGGTGTCGGACGAGGGCTGGGCCGCCGCCAGGAACGAGCGGGCCTGTTCGGCTCCGGGGCGCTCAAAGGTGCCGAAATGATAGGCTCCCCACAGCATTCCGGCGGCTTCGCAGGCGGCGCGGCGCTGGGCGTAGAGCGGATCGACCCAATCATAGCCTTCGGTGGCCTTGTGGATCACCCCCAGGATATTGCTGCTCGATCGGGCAAGGGCCAAGTTGCTGACCCGGTTGAAATGGCTGATGTCGATCACCGCATCGAGTCCGATCAGCGCCGGATCGTCAACATAAGCCGGAACCGCCGGTGGTCGGCGGCGGGGTTGCGGGACCAACTGGCCCTGATCGTCCGGTGCGCCGGGAATCGCGGATGCGGAGGAGGAGGGAGAACGCGCCAGACGCGGCGGCGAGGTACATCCCGCCACCGTGGCCGCCAATCCCATCAATGCCATCCGCCGAGAAACCGTCATGCCGCCTTTTCCTCCCTGCGCCGGTGCAGGCCAGCGGGAAAGTCGGCGCTTCGTCATCGGGAGGCAAGCCTAAAGCTCATGCCTTCCCGGCAGACCTCGGTCCCGTGATCGGAGGGGACGACGGGACCGAGACGGCGAGGCGGTTATTTTGTCGGCTGCGATTCCAAAATGAAGCGGCGGTTAATCGGCTGGGGCGGTCTGGCATTGTTGGGGAAGAGCTTGGCAAAAGCGTCGATCTGCGCCTGAGAGGCGGTGATCGATTGCTTGAACACCACCCAATGCACCACTTCAGAGCAAGGCGGCGTGGTCAGCGACCCTTCATAGCGGTAATAGGCGCGTTTGGCCGGAAGCAGCGCCGCCGGGTCGAGGCGAACGCCGGGCACTTCCTTGACCGGACCGGCTTCGGCGGGGGCTGCGGCCCAGACCGCCCCAATCAGCGGGTTGGCCTTGCCCGGGACCAGAGTCACCCCCAGCACCGTCAGTTTGCCCGACTCGGCTCCCTTATGCACCAGATGGACTTCGAGCGGGGCGGCCTTGCCGTTGATGGTGTGTTCGCTGGGGGTGTGGAAATGGTACTGGATCAGGTCGTAGCGCTCGCCCTCGAAGGTGATGAAATTGCCAGGGGCCTGATTGACCTGGATCGTGTGGCCGTTATTGAGCAGGGCAAGCGGCTGGGCTCGATAACTGATCTTGATCGGGGGCAATCGTGCCGGAAGGGCCGAGCGAATATCGACCGGCGACTGGTCCTTGCCGATGCCGCAGGCTTCGAAATTGGGGGAAAGCTGGCCCCATTCCGCCGGGCCGCCATGCCCTTCATAGCTCCAATGCGGGGCTTGGTCATCGGCCAGGGCGCGACCGGCGAATAGGCCAGCGGCAACGGCAAGCACGGTCAGGGAAACGCGGTTCAGAGACATGAGACCTCCGGGAATGCGGTGGTTGACTCGATCTCTGGTTACATATGCCGGGCGAACTATTTATCAATGAGCTAACGCCCTCAAGATGCAATCAAGCCGTGATTCAAAGCGTGATGGCTTAAACCGCCATCACGCTTTGAATGATTCATATAGTCCCCTCGCCGGGCGTGCCCTCCGGGCACTTGGCCGCGGCCGCAATGGCCGCAGTCGCATCGAGCGTCATGTGTGACGCTCGATGCTCTAAGCCCCCGTGGATGTGCGGTTGTGGAGATAGCGCCGCACCAGGAGGTGGATGACATAGATCGCCGCGGCAATGGCGAGGGCGACCAGGATACGGTGTTCCCAATATTGTAACCGGCCCAGCACCGCTTCGACCGCGTTGCCGCTGAGATAGCCGAGCGAGCCGACCGCGCCCGCCCACACCGCCGCCGAAATCAGATTGAGGGCGGCAAAGCGCAGCGCCGAAATCGACGACAGACCGAGCGCGACGGTGCTGACCGAGCGCACCCCATACAGAAAGCGGAACGACAGGACGAACCACGTGCCCCAGCGGTCGAGCATCCGTGTCACCCGCTCGATCGCCGGAACCTTGCCGGGATGGGCGTCGAGCCAGCGCCGTCCGAACCGCCGCCCGAACCAGAACCACACTTGATCGCCGCAGAATGAACCGGCAAAGGCGCAGGCGATCACCAGATCGAGCCGCAACACGCCTTGATGCGCGGCAAAGCCGCCCAGGACCAGCACGGTTTCGCCCTCGAAGAAGGTGCCGATCACGATCGCCAAATAGCCCCATTGGCCGATCAGGTCTTCCATAATTGTTTCACCTTTTGGGGGTTGAGGTGTTGGTTCGGAGTCATAAGGCCGAAGTCCGGGTCTGCCGAGGAAAAAGAAGATGCCTCGTCCGGCGGCTCGGGCAATGATGCGGGGATCGCCCTTTCTCGCTCTGGGACATCGTTCGAATGAGGCCTCACGTTAAAATCGCCACGCCCTGCTACGGCGGATTGGTCACTCACCTTTATATGTTGTCGGTGATCCGCCTGCTGCGCGAAGGACCAGAGCTTGGTTTCGATGTCAGCCTGTCGCTGTTGGGCGGCGATGCGCTGGTGTCGCGGGCGCGGGCGACGCTGGTGGCGGCGTTCATGGACGCGCCCGAGGCGACCCATCTGCTGTTCGTCGATGCCGACATCTCGTTCGAGCCGGATCAGGTCCGCCGTCTGCTCGATGCCGACAAGGAATTCTGCGGCGCGTTCTATCCGGTCAAGACAGTCGATTGGGCGCAGTTGCCCCAACGTTGCGTCGAGGGCGGCGAGCCGTTGCAGACGGCCGGGCTGTCCTATGTCGGCACCCTGTGCCAGGGCGAGGATTTGCGTCGCGACGGCCGCTTCGCCACCGCGATCTATGCCGGGGGCGGATTCCAGATGGTTCGCCGAGGCGCAATCGAGCGGATGTTTGCCGCCTATCCCGCCACCCGGTTCCGCGCCACCCACACCTATCCGGCTCCAGCGACGGCCAGCCCCCACCTTTATGCTCTGTTCGAAAGCCTGATCGATCCGGTCAACGGGGCCTATGTCAGCGAGGATTACGCCTTCTGTCGCCGCTGGCGCGATCTGGGCGGCGAGATCTGGCTCGATCTCGACAGCCGCCTGACCCATACCGGGCCGCAAAGCTTTGCCGGAGATTTCGCCGTTCGCGCCGCCGCGACCATGCCGTCCGAGGGGTAGGGGCCGCTGCGTTCTTTGGCAGGGTGCAGAAAACCCCGGATCGGGCGCTCTTCGGGGGCTTTTGCCTCCGAACGGGTCTGGGCGCTCTTCGCGCGCCGCGGCGTTTTTCCGCAGCTCTCAGACCGAGCGGAGATGGGCCAGCAATGCGCGGATTTGGTCGAGCCGGTCGACGATGGCGACGATGCCCAGGGTTTCCTCGACCTGGGCGCGTTCGGCCATCAGGCGCAGGCGTTCGTCGCCGTCGGCTTTGTGCCAAAGCTGGTTCATCTGCTCTTCATACTCGGCGAAGGCGTGGAGGGCCTCGTCGAGGCGGCAATCCAGCGAGTCCTTCTCGGCCAGCAGGGCGTCGACCGAGGCCAGAATATCGGGCGTGCTCATGGCTGAAGGACCGTCGCGACGGAACAGATGGGGGCGGTGACGGCGGACACTTCTCGCAGCGATTCGGCGTGCATGCGTCTCCCTTTCGTCGTTTTGTCCTGCTCGCGCCGGGTCAGAGAAGCGTACCGCCCGGCGCGAAAGACTGCCAACAAAAAGATCAGTGTCGTGTCGCCGCAATGATGTTAACGGACTGTAAATGCGGCGTCCGGTTCTATTCGAGACGGCCCAGCGCCCGGGCCAGGACCAGATACAACTTGCCGACTTCGGACGAAGTAAAGGTTCCGGTCAGCACATCCATATGGTCGGAATTCCGCGCCTGATTGAGCAGGGCCTCGAATTCGGCCAGATAGCGGGTGGCATAGTCGCGGAATTCGCCATCCTCTTCAAAGCGCGTGCGGATCGAGGCGATCTGATGGCGGTCGAGATTCTTGAGGATCTTACGGACGAAGATGCTCTGGTCACCGGCATGGAAGTCGCGCCACGCCTTCTCGTCGATATTGGCGTTGAAGATACGGGCGATATCGACCGACAGCGATTGCAGCTTCTCGACGATGAAGGCGGCGCTTTGCAGGAAGTTCTCGACCGAGGCCAGCGCCCGCTTTTCTTCCAGTTGCTGGGTGCGGATTTCGGCCAGCTTCGAGGCGCTGACCAATTGCTCGATCTGGCGCGAGAAGCCGGTGGTGAAGGATTCGGCCTGCTGGGCCAGCCGGTCGCCGGTAATGCCCAGATCGTTCGATTTGGTCCGCACCATCTCGAACGAGGCTTCCAGCTTGGCCCCGGTGCGGTCGGTGGTTTCCTGAAGCTCGACGGCATGGCGGCGCAACCCATCTCCGGCGGCGCGGACCTGTCCGGTGATCCGCTCGGCGGCGGCGGTCAATTCGCGGATGCCCGCCCGCAGCATGTCGCCAGCGGTGGTGACCTGGATCGCGGTCTTGTTCGAGCCTTCCTCGAAATCGCGGCTGATGGCGCGGAGCGCATCGCCTGCGGTCTGGGATTGGGCGAACACCTGCTGGGCCGCTTCGCCCAGTTCGACCGCGTTCTGCTGGATCGCCGCCCCAAAGGCGCGCAGCACCTCGGTTGAATCGTCGGCAACGCGGGACAAGGCCTGACTTTGCACCTTGACCGCTTCGGCGACACCGCTGACCGAGGCTTCGGCCTGATCGGCGGTGGCAACCACCTGTTCGGTCTGGCGGCGCAGGACGTCGCCCGCACCCCGCAGGCGCTGCCCCAGCGCCTCGGTGGTCTGGGTCAGCACCT